>CAKZJM010000121.1 GCA_936943315.1 uncultured Methylophilus sp.
TCACCGAGACATTACGCATCGCCAGATAAGGCACGGTCAAGGAGCCACCCCCAATCGACACCAGCGCAGACACCATGCCTATCAGCAATGACACCAGGCTGATTTCTATCTTGCCTGGCACTTTATGCTGGGTGGGCTTGCGGTCTATAAACAGCTGAACCGCTGCAAACAGCGTAAAGGTCGCAAAAAACAGGGTGAGGTAAAACGCATCAAGATGAATCGCCACCAATGTCGCCAGCAGAGAGCCTAAAAATGCCATCGGCACCATGGCCCAGACATACGGCCACACGATATTCTGGTTTTTATGATGTGCCAATATGCTGGAGAGTGAAGTAAACACGATACAAGCCATCGACGTCGCCAGCGCCATATGAAAAGCTACATCGGCTGAAAACCCTTTTGCAACTAATATGGCATGCAGCATGGGCACCAGCACAATGCCGCCGCCAATGCCGAGCAAACCCGACAAAATACCCACGACCACACCAATCAGGCAAAACAGCGCATATTGCTCAATCAACAGTTGTATCCAATCCATCACAGCACCTGCAACGACAAAGCGGAATAGTATAACGGCTAGTGCCTTTAGATGACATTCATCCAACACTGCAAGTACTCACCCGCCGTCCAACCTGAAAATTAAGTTTAAGTAAATTCCTACGCAGCCTCTGATGCAATATTGATTTTTTGTTACAATAAATCAATGAATCAGGAAAGTAAAAAAACGAAAGGCGGCAAACGCCCCGGCGCCGGACGCAAGCAGGGCTCCACGACACGACTGGAAAAAACCGTGGTCATTCGTATCCCTGCCAGCCAGAAACCCGTGGTGAGCCAGTGGGTGGAAGCGTATACCAAACAAGAAAAGAGCCTACAGTTAAAAGAAAACCTTGATCCCGTCACCGTTTTTAGCCAGCCAGCAGCCGAAGGACAGCAGATCAGCCTGCCGCTGTTCCAGTCTAAAGTGCCAGCCGGGTTTCCGTCACCTGCAGATGACCATATTGAAAGCCGCCTGGATCCGAATGCGTATTTGATCGACCAGGCAGATAGTACGTTTTTTGTCACGATTCAAGGTGAGTCAATGATAGAAGCTGGCTTGATGCCTGGCGACAAAGCCGTGGTCGATAAAGGCAAAGTGCCCGTGCTGGGGGATATTGTGCTGGCCATGATTGATGGCGAATTTACGATCAAAACGCTGGCCAGGCAAAAAAATGGCAACCCAAAATTACTCCCTGCCAACGCTTCAGGTAAATACTCCCCGATTCTGATCGAGCCGCCCATGCAGTTTGAAGTGTGGGGCGTGGTGATTGGTTCTTTCAGGCGATTCAGGTAGGCAAGCATGGCACTGTCGGCAATAAAAAAACCCGGTATGGATCCATACCGGGTTTCTGCGTACTCAGATGAATTATTTGTTCATCACGTACATAGTTACTTCAAAACCGAAACGCATTTCAGTTGCAGCTGGTTTAGTCCACATAATGATCTCCTTTTTTTATTTCACCGAACAGACCCCATGTCTGGTTCGTGTGAATGTATTATCGGCCGCTTGCTTCAAAATCCTGCTATTGCGGATCATGAACAAGGTTTAGGGAAATTCATGAAAGCACCCTCATGCAAATGAATGAGCCCCTCTTAAAACAGCCTGCCGCGAGAGCCATAGCGCTAGTGGACGTGAATAATTTCTACGTCAGCTGTGAGCGTGTGTTTAACCCCAAACTGCGTCACCGACCTGTGGTTGTGTTAAGCAATAATGATGGCTGCATTATCTCGCGCAGCGCAGAAGCCAAGGCTCTCGGCATCCCCATGGGAGCCCCCTGGTTTAAGGTCCGCAAGTTTGCCGAGCAAGAAGGCGTGATCGCCTACTCTTCCAATTATGCGTTATACGCCGATATGAGCAACCGCGTCATGTCTATCCTGCGGCAATTCAGCCCTGCACAGGAGGTGTACTCGATTGACGAATCGTTTCTCGACTTTAGCGCATTTGCTACCCGCGACCTGACCAGCTAC
>CAKZJM010000122.1 GCA_936943315.1 uncultured Methylophilus sp.
ATGGCATCCGTTTATGTAGGCATGACCGTAGACATTCTGCACCATGGCCATATCAATATTATTGAGCAAGCCAGGAAGTATGGCGACGTGACGATAGGCCTGTTGTCAGATGCAGCCGTGGCGGACCATAAACGTCTGCCCTATCTCACCTACGAGCAACGCAAACAGATCGTCAGCAATATCCGCGGTGTGGTGAATGTCGTGCCACAGGAAGAATGGGATTACGCGCCTAACCTGCTCAACTACAAACCTGACATCATGGTGCATGGCGATGACTGGCTGGAAGGCCCTTTGGTGCCCTACCGCGACCGTGCACGGGCTGCGCTGGCTGAATATGGCGGCCATTTAATTGAGATTCCTTATACCCGCGGTGTGTCATCCAACGAAATGTTGAGCCAGATCCAGGCCCTGGGTACCACACCGGATATCCGCCGCCGTACCTTGAAACGCCTGCTGACAGTGAAACCGATTTCACGCTTTATTGAAGCCCACAACCCGATTTCTGCCTTGATTGCGGAGCACGTTACCGCACAGCGCAATGGCAAGACCTGCCAGTTTGACGGGTTCTGGTCCAGCTCGCTGACCGATTCCACCGCACGCGGCAAACCCGATATTGAAGCGGTCGAGATCAATAGCCGCTTGTCTAACATTAATGACATTTTTGATGTCACCACCAAACCTTTAATTATGGACGCCGATACCGGCGGCAAGCTGGAGCACTTTGAGCTCAATGTGCGCAGCATGGAACGCCTCGGCATCTCTGCCACCATCATCGAAGACAAGATCGGCCTTAAAAAGAATTCTTTATTTGGCAACGAAGTGCCGCAATTGCAGGACGAAATCGAGCCTTTCTGCGAAAAAATCATGGCAGGCCGTGCCGCGCGCGTCAGCGATGACTTTATGGTGATTGCGCGTATCGAAAGCCTGATCCTGGAGAAAGGCATTGCCGATGCCGTGCAACGCGCACAAGCCTACGTCGGCGCGGGTGTGGATGGTGTCATGATCCACAGCCGCCAGAAAACACCGGATGAAGTCTTTGAGTTTGCCAAGATTTTTAAATCAGAATTTCCCACCACGCCATTGGTATGTGTGCCCACCAGCTACAACAAGGTGACCGAAGAAGAGCTGGCTGCGCATGGCTTTAACCTGGTGATTTATGCCAATCATATGATGCGTGCGGCTTATCCCGCCATGCAGAATGCGGCGATGGAAATCCTTAAAAACGGTAGAACCGCAGAAATCGAATCCAGCCTGATGTCGATTAACGATGTGCTGGAACTGATCCCTGGTACTAAATAAGCGGAGTGTGAACATGATACATGCCGAGGATTTTTTAAACGCATTGCAAACCGAACAAGTACAGTTTTTTGCCGGGGTGCCTGACTCGCTCCTGAAAGAACTGTGCGCCTGCTTTTCAGACAAACTCGCCGCGGGCCAGCACGTCATTGCCGCCAATGAAGGCGGCGCCATTGGTCTGGCGATTGGCCATTACCTGGCGACACACCACCCTGCCCTGGTCTATATGCAGAATTCCGGCCTCGGCAATGTGGTGAATCCAATTGCGTCACTGGCGGATCCACAGGTCTATGGGATTCCTATGTTATTGGTGATCGGCTGGCGCGGTGAAGTCGCCGAGAATGGCGAACAGATCCATGATGAACCGCAACATGTCAAACAAGGCCAGGTGACCTTGTCACAGCTCGAAGTGCTCGATATTCCCTATCAAGTCCTGGCGACGGACATTCAAACCGCACATGCACAAATTCAAGCCTTGTTAAGCCAGGCAGCCGAGCGGCAAGGCCCGGTGGCCCTGGTGGTACGCAAACAGAGCTTTGCTCCTTACAAAAAAGCAGAAGCCAAGACGACCCCTGTGGCAACGCTGGTAGACAAATTGCCGTCGCTGGAAAGCCGCGAGCACATGATCCAGCATATTGTCAGTGCCTTACCCGCAGAAGCTGCGGTGGTTGCGACCACCGGCATGGCTTCACGCGAGTTATTTGAATA
>CAKZJM010000123.1 GCA_936943315.1 uncultured Methylophilus sp.
AAGCCTTGTCCAGCCCCGATTTGTTCTGTAAATGCAGCTCGGACTGATACTGGCTGCTTTGCAGCATGACTTCGCCCTGGCGGTTAACGAAGTAGATTTCGCGGCCATAACGTTTCTGGTAATTTTCGATCAGTTCTACCACGGTCTGCAAGGATAAGCCGACGCCGATCACGCCAATAAACTTGCCGGTTTTATCCTCAATGCGGTAGTTGACGAAAATACTCAGGCGGCGTTTATCTGCCGTGTCGCGGTCAATATTGATGACGTAAGGATTGGAGGAATTTTTTGCTTCAAAGTACCAGCGGTCATCCGGGTTTTTGCTGGAAACGCGTTTTAAAACACCAGAAGGGTGGTAATACTGGCCAGAGCTCTCTGACACAAAAAAAGCCGTGATAGTGCTATATTTTTTCTGAATCTGCGCCAGGTAGCTGGTCATCTTGCTGGCATCTTTTTCACCATCGTTGACCCAGTCAAATACAAATACATCATTGGCCATCAGGGACGAAATCAGCAATGGTTGCAGTAAATCGCGCTGAATTTCCGAATAAATATTGTCGCTGGTGAGAGGCAGCATTTCCTGCTGCAAACGCTCGGTCAGAGAGTCTTTAGCCACAAAGTAACCGATGAGGCTGGTCGCGACAAAGCCAATCAGCACAATCGCGCTAAGGAGTAAGGTGTAGTAACGCTTGTTAACGACCATAAATAATTAATTATCTCAAGACAGAGGATTCCAGGAAAGCATTATCATCAATATAAATTGACTTTGTTTAGTGGAATAGCTGTCATTTTGGAGAGGTATTCCACTCATGGTCAGACGCGTATGGTCTGATTTAATGTGGGTGGATGCGCGAGGCGTGTTCGTGCAAATAACCGGAAGGACTGTGTGGCGAGCCACCGATTTTTTGTGGCAATAATGAACCGATCACCATGGCCATCGCGCTGATGACCAGCCCAGCCAGTTGTGCAGGCACCGGGCTGGCTTCACCCACCAGGACTTCTATGAGCACCCAGCTGGTAATGCCAAAAATAATGGCTGCAAGGGCTCCCTGGCTGGTGGCACGCTTCCAGAATGCACCAAAAAATAAAGGGACAAAAGCCCCCGCAAGCGTGACTTTGTAAGCACTTTCAACCATGCCAAAAATAGACAGCTCGGAGTTCAGCGCGTACAGCAATACCATGCCAGCAAACCCCACCAGGCACAGGCGCATGACACGCAGAAACGCGTGGTCGTTCATATGCGGCATAAAGCCCTTGACCACGTTTTCAGCAAACGTGACTGACGGCGCCAATAATGTGGCTGATGAGCAGCTCATGATGGCTGACAGCACGGCGCCAAAAAAGATGGCTTGTGCCAGTAAGGGCGTATGCGTGAGCACAAGCGTTGGCAATACACGCTGCGAATCGGTGTTGACTAACGTACCAAAGGTAGCCGGGTCAATCAGCGTCGCGGCATAGGCAATAAACATGGGCACAAAGGTGAAACAGAAATAAATGCTTGCACCCAGAATAGAGCCCCATAGTGCGATGTTGGCCGTTTTGGCCGAAGTAATGCGCTGAAACACGTCTTGCTGCGGGATAGAGCCCAGCATCATGGTCAGCCAGCCGCCGAGAAAGGTCAGCCAGACACTCCATTGGTTAGATTGCGGGAAAAAATGCAGTTTACCGGCATTGCGCGCATGCTCAATCACTGGTGCGACGCCACCGGTTTGGCTGGAGACAATACTGGCGATATACAGCAGGCCGCCAATCACAACGATCATTTGCACAAAATCGAGAATGGCCACAGATAGCATGCCGCCCAGCGTGGTGTAGGTGAGGACGATAGCCGTGCCGACGATCATGCCGGTGTCTTCTGAAATGGCGCCATGGCTAATCAGGTTAAAAATCAGGCCAAGCGCCTTGATTTGGGCCGCGACCCAGCCCATGTAAGAGATGACAATGGCCACGGTGGTGAGCACTTCAACCGTGCGGTTGTAGCGCATGCGGTAAAAATCGCCCAGCGTTAAAATGTTGAGTTTATACAGTCGGCTGGAGAAGAAAATCCCTGCCAGTATGAGGCACATGCTGGAACCAAACGGGTCTGCCGCCACGCCTGTCAGCCCTTCACGCACAAAGGTGGCTGAGACGCCGAACACGGCTTCTGCGCCAAACCAGGTGGCAAATACGGTGGCCATCACGACTGGCAGGGGCAGATGGCGGCCAGCCACCGCATAATCCTTGGTGCTGTGAACGTTTCTCGCCGCAATCAGGCCGATGCCGATGGAAACCAGTAAATACGCCACCACAAACCAGATCAGCACCGCCAGTTTCCCTCAACATGATTGCAAAACGCCGATTTTAAAACAA
>CAKZJM010000124.1 GCA_936943315.1 uncultured Methylophilus sp.
AGCGAACACCAGATTGCCATCACCATCCAGGGCGAGCTTGCGCCAGCTGTGCAAGAGCACATACCACCGCTGGTCAAACGTCAAAGCCCGACGCAAGTCAACCACGCGGGGATCACGATTGAAGGCATAGGCAACGTGCAAACCAGTATGGCCAAGTGCTGCAAACCGGTGTCGCCAGAGCCGATTGTGGCCTACCTGACGCGCAACCATAGTGTTACGATTCATCGTCAGGCGTGTACGTTTATTACGCGCCTGGACGTGTCGCGCCACAACCGCTTGCTTAATGCCCAATGGGGCAACAAGCAGTCGGGGATATACGAAGTGGATATCGTGCTTGAAGCGCATGACCGCCAGGGATTATTACGCGATATCAGTGAGCTGTTTGCGCGTGAAAAAATCAATACCACCAAAGCCAACACGCTCAGCCGCAATCATGTGGCCTTGATGCAGTTTACCGTTGAACTGGTTGACCTCGACCAGCTCGAACACTTGCTGTCGCGGCTAAAACAAGTGCCGGGCGTGATCACGGCGCAGAGACAGACTTAATCAATAAGGGAGCGTCGCATAGTATGTCTTACCTGGATGACCCACGTGTTTACTTTGCTGCCGAGCGCACCTTGCTGGCGTGGCAACGCTCTGCCATTGCGCTCATGGGGTTGGGCTTTGTGATTGAACGTTTTGGCTTGTTTATCCAGCTCATGGCACAGGGCCGCGCCGTGTCTGCCTCCCAAACCACTTTATCACTGTATATTGGCGTCGGTTTTATTTTGATTGGTGCTTGTACGGCCTTGTTGTCTGCCGTACAGTTTCTGGTGTTTTATCAATCCCTCAACCCCCAGGAAAAACCGCGTGGGCATGTTTACTGGTTGCCACCTGCGGTCAACCTGTTTCTGGCCGTGTCAGCCACGGCCTTGAGTGCGTGGTTAGTGCTAACTCGCTAAGCCTATTTAGCCGCTTCTTCGCTGCCTGCCACATTCACTACATCACCCTCGCCCACCCCGTCTGGCGGATTCTCTATCACCTGGTCATCGGCTGTGAGGCCCGCTTGCACTTCCAGTGTCTTACCCAGGTCACGCGCAATGGTAATCTGCTTGAGCGCCACTTTGCGATCCTGGCCTATGGTTGCCACCTTGAGCCCGTTCTGGTCAAAAATCAGGGCACTGGCCGGAATACTCAAGCGTTGAGTCGCTTCATCAAGCAGCAAATTCACATTGGCAAAGCCACCTGGTAAAAAGCGACCAGCCGCATTATCCACCAGCAACTGCACCAGTGTTGTGCCCGAAGAAGCATTGATGGCCCCTGAGGTGGATTGGATGGTGGCCTCAAACTCTGCGCCCGGCGCTTCGGGCACGGTAAATTTGGCCTTGCCGCCGGGCTTGATCTGGCTCACGTAGTTCTGCGGCACATTGATATACAAGCGCAATTTGCGCGTGTTGGAGACCTCAAACAAAGGCAAGGTGGTGGTGCCACTGTTACCCGCATTAATGAGGGCACCCGTGTCCGTATTACGCGCGGTGACTGAGCCATCAAACGGCGCCACGATACGCGCAAAGCCTTTAAGGGCCAGCAGACGATTCACGTTCGCTTCAGCCGCCCTCACTATGGCCTGTTTGCTCTGGTAATCGCCAACTTTCTCATCGACTTCCTGCCTGGCGATTGACTGCGTTTTAAGCATATCTTGCCAGCGTTTGGCGGTGGTTTCGGCCAGTGACACATTGGCCTGGGCGCTGGCCAGGTCAGCCTTTGCCTGCAACAGTTCCTGATCTAGGTCAGGCGTTTCTATTTCTGCCAGCAGTTGTCCGCTTTTCACATTGCCGCCAATATCCACCTTCCAGCTTTTCAAATAGCCATTGACGCGCGCATAGAGCGGCGCACGCGAATACGCTTCAAAACGCCCAGGCAGAATCAAGCGCCCTTCTGCGGCACCCTGTTCAGGTTTGACCACACTCACAGTGGCGACGGCTTGCTTGTCAGTCCAGGTTTTGAGTTTATCCTGGTTGCTGGCACGGCTGGTGATCCCGGCAATGACGATGCCTAGGGCGGCCAGTGCGAGCAGTAAACCACCCAATTTGAATCCGCGGGATAAGCCCGCTGTGTGATTAGACATGTGACTCTCCGTGAAGGGTGCCCTGCGCAGTGTTGTCAGGGCCGGGGTACGTTTTACGGTGGATGGCGCTGAAGACAACAGGGACAAATAATAACGTTGCGATGGTGGCAAACAACAACCCGCCAATCACGGCCCGGCCTAGCGGGGCGTTTTGTTCGCCGCCCTCACCCAGGCCCAGCGCCATGGGGGTCATGCCGATCACCATGGCCAGCGCGGTCATGAGCACCGGACGGAACCGTACAAAACCGGCATCAATGGCGGCGGCCGTGGCATCCTGCAATTCCGCTAGCCGCTCTCGCGCAAAGCTGATCACCAGCACACTGTTGGCCGTCGCCACCCCCATACACATGATGGCCCCCGTAAGCGCGGGCACGGAGAGCGGCGTATAGGTCGCAAACAGCATCCAGACGATGCCAGCCAGCGCCGCCGGTAATGCAGTGATAATGACAAAAGGGTCGGTCCAGGATTGCAAGTTAACCACAATCAGCAAATACACCAGCACAATGGCACCAAGCAAGCCGAAGAACAGGCCGGTAAACGCTCTATCCATGGTATAGGCCTGGCCCAGCATAACCACGCTGGCGGCTTTAGGCACCTGATCTTTTGTGTCTTCGAGGATTTTACGGAGATCCTTGGCGACCGCACCCAGGTCCCTGTCCTGCGTGCTGGCATGAATTTGTACCATGGGCTGGATATCGTACTGGCTCACCACGGCATTGCCCACGTTGCGCTTAAAGGTGGCCAAGCCGCCCAGCGTTTGTAGCTGGCCGTTGCTGCCACTCACAGGCAAATTGGCCAGCGCATTGAGGCTATCCAATTGGTATTGCGGCGTTTGCAGCACGATGGAATAGGTCACGCCATTGGCCGGGTTCAGCCAATAGGTAGGCGAGACCTGCGAACTGCCTGCCATATTGATCACCATGCTATTGGTGACATCGCGTGTGCTGATGCCAATTTCCTGGGCACGGGTTTTATCCACATTGATATCAAAGGCTGGGCGGCTGCGTGACTGCTGGATACGGGCATCGACCACGCCCGGCACCGTGCGCACCTTGGCCAGCAAACGGTTGGCATAGTCAAAGTTGTCCGCCAGTTTGCCGCCGCGGATCTGGATATCAATTGGCGCCGGAGAACCAAAATTGAGGATTTGGCTGACAATATCTGCAGGCGGGAACGAGAAGGTCGTGTCTGGAAACTGCTTGGGTAAGGTTTCGCGCAAGGTGCGGACATATTCTGCCGTCGGTGCGTGGTGTTCCTTAAGCGCAATCTGGATATCGCCATCCTGCGAGCCCATCACGCCGGTGTTGTTATAGGTCAAGTTAATGCTACTGATGGGCATGCCAATGTTATCGACGATGGTGAGGATTTCATCGGCAGGAATGACTTTTTTAATCGCTGCCTGGATCGCGGCAAACCGGCTGGCGGTGTCTTCAATCCGTGTGCCGACTGGCACCCGTGCATGCATGAGGATTTGGCCGCTATCCACCGCCGGGAAGAAGTTTTGGCCTAGCCATGGCACCAGCAAAAAGGACAGCAGCACGACAGCCATAAAGCCGACCATAAACAGTCGGCTGTGGTGAACGGCCAGTGTCAGTATGTTTTTATAGCCCGCGCGGAAACGCTCAAACCTGGATTCAAAGCCCTGCTGAAAGCGTACCAGCGGATTGCGACTCACAACGTGGCCCTGCTCAGTGTGCGGCTGGAGGAAGTAATTGGCCATGGTTGGCACCAGCGTACGCGACAAAATAAATGAGCTGACCATTGCAAACATCACTGCCTCCGCCATAGGCACAAACAGGAAACGTGACACGCCTTCGAGAAAGAACATAGGCACAAACACGATACAGATACACAGCAGCGAGACGAAGGCGGGGGTCACAATCTGCGCTGCCCCGTCAAGAATGGCCTGCTCTACGGGCTTGCCTTGCTCCAGGTGCCAGTTAATGTTTTCTATGGTGACGGTGGCCTCATCGACCAGCAAACCAACCGCCAGCGCCAGGCCACCCAGCGTCATGATATTGAGCGTTTCACCAATGAGTGACAGGCCCATGATGGCACCGAGCACCGAGAGCGGAATTGAGGTCGCAATAATCAGCGATGAGCGCCAGCTGCCCAAAAACAGCAGTATCATCAAACTGGTGAGAATCGCCGCCAGTACACCTTCAAATACCACGCCCTTAATGGCCGCACGCACAAACAGCGACTGATCGTTAATCGGTGTCGCCACCAGTTCATCGGGCAGGCTTGGTTTAATTTCCTCCAGTTTGCTCTTGATGCCTTCTACAATCGCCAGCGTTGAAATCGCGCCGTTCTTCAAGATGGTCATGAGCACAGAGCGGTTGCCGTCTACATGCACCACGTTGGTTTGGGGGGAACTGCCGTCACGTACCTGGGCAATATCCCGCATATACACCGTAGCGCCATTGACGACTTTCACCGGGATATTGGCCAAGTCGTCAATCGCCGTGGCAGCGTTATTGAGGTTGAGCGTGTATTCAATGCTGCCAATTTTCTGCGTCCCAACCGGCACAATCAAATTGTGCGCCGCCAGCGCGTTGGAAATATCCTGCGCAGACAATCCGCGCGCTTGCAAAGCTGCCGGATTGAGGTCGATCTGTACTTGACGGCTCTTACCGCCATAAGGGAAAGGCACCCCGGCACCAGGCACGGTCACCAGCCGCAGCCGCACAGCATTCAGGCCAAGGTCTGCCAGGTTCTGTTCTGTCAATCCCTTGCCGGAGAGTGCAATCTGCAAAATGGGCACCGTGGATGCGTTGTAATTGAGGATGAGCGGTGGCGTGGTGCCGGTCGGCATTTGCCGTGTCACGGTTTGTGAAATAGCAGATACTTGCGCGTTGGCCGTGGCAATATTGACGCCTGGATGAAAAAAGATTTTGACGATCGCAAACCCAATATACGAATTGGCTTCGATATGCTCAATATCATTGACCGTCGTGGTCAGGCTGCGCTGATAAAGCGTGGTGATCCGCCCTGCCATATCATCTGGGGGCAGGCCGGTGTATTGCCAGGCGACCGCCACAATCGGGATGCGGATTTCAGGAAAAATATCGACCGGGCTACGCAAGGCAGACAAGGTACCGACGATCAAAATCAGTAGCGCCATCACCACAAAAGTGTATGGACGTTTAAGCGCGATGCCCACCACGTTAAACATGACGATTCGTCTCCAGGCTTTCTTTTTCCGACATGGTGATTGCAAACCCGGCGTCGCGCCAGGCATCAATGCCGCCACTCAATGGCCGGATATTGCGGTAACCGCGGTTAATCAATTTTTTGGCGACTTTGGCCGCAGTCACTTCGTTCGGGCAGGAGCAATACAGCACCACTGGTGCATCTTCATCAATCTCCAGCACCAGTTGGTCTACGTCTTCCAGCGTCACAAACTGCGCACCTGGAATCCAGCCATCGTCCACCAGATGTTTGGCGCGCGTATCCAGAATCACAGGCGCAGCGCCATTATTGAGCATGGTATTCAATTCATCGACACTGATCCGTGCCATGCGCAGGCTTTTGATAAATCGCTGCCTGTCCCACCATTTAGAGGCAATAAAGGCCACAAGCAGCAACAGCACTAACACCGTGCCCCATTTGCCCATTTCTACCAGGGTCAGCATCAATTCATCAATCGCTGAGCTGAACAAATTGCCTAACCAGAGTGCCGAGCCTGCCCATAGCAAGGCACCCAGGCCATCCATCACGGCAAACAGCCAGTAACGGGTGCCAGAAGAACCCGCCAATGCACTTGAGATTGATGCGAAGCCCGGAATGAACTTGCAGACCAGCAACGCGGGCGGGCCAAATTTCAGATACAGCGCTTCGGTTTGCCGCACACAGGTGTCAGGCGATAATGAAATTTTGCACAACTTGCCCATGACACGCTTGCCATATTTGCGCCCGGCGCGGTACCAGATGGAGTCTGCCAACAAGGAGGCAACCACAGCCACCAGCAGCATGGCAGCCCACGAATATTGCCCGTTACCGATCAGTACGCCAGCCAGCAATAGCGTGGGGTAAGCGGGTAAGGGTAAGCCCATTTGTTCAAGAAACACGCTGGCAAAAACGATTAGCAAGCCATATTGCTGTATCAATTCAAGAACGGTATGCATCACAGGATCATTTCATTTTTTTAAAATCGTTACATGCCTAGGCTGGCCAGCATGGCGAACGCCATGAACAACACAAAATGGGTCATACCTTCAATCGCATTGGTTTCGCCATCATGCAAATTGATGGTGGCGACAATCAGCGTCAAAAAGGTCATGACCATCTGCGTGGGCGACAATCCCACAATC
>CAKZJM010000125.1 GCA_936943315.1 uncultured Methylophilus sp.
GGAAAACGCCAGGGCCTGAAAACCGATATAGCCTAATAAATTGATATTGGGGTAAAAAGCCGCCTTGGCACTTTGAATGTGCTTTTGTGACGCCTCTACTCGCCATCTGGCAGCCACGATATCCGGGCGGCGCCCAACGAGGTTGGCAGGCAGATGGTCGGGCAGGCCGATAGCGGCAGAAAGGTGTATTGCCGGGCGCGCGATGCCAGCACCCGCGCCCGGCCCTTCTCCGCTCAATGCCGCTAGCTGATTTTTGAGTAAGGTCAGGTGCAGGTCAATCTGCGCCAGTTTGTTTTGTAAAGCAGGCAGCGTTGCCTCAAGCCGGCTCAGGTTTAATTGCGTATTAAGTCCGGCAGCCAAGGCTTTGTGGGCGATGGCAATTTCATGGCGCAAATCATCCAACGCTTCTTGTGCCAGATCGCGCGATTGATACTCAGCCGCCAGCCGGATATAACTTCTGATCACGGCCGCCGTCAGTTCTATTTTAACCTGCTGCATTTCGGCTTCACTGACATGCGTTTCATCCAGTGCGGCCAGCCAGGCAGACTTCTTCTGTTTCCACACATCCAGGTCGTAAGACATGTCCACGGTGGCCTGGTTGTTCCAGTTAAACCGGCCCGCCCACGGCTTGGGGATAAAACTTAGCTCGGTAAACCGCTCACGCGAAGAACTGACCTTGCCGCCAATGTTAGGCAAGGTCGAGGCATGCGCCTGTTCTGCCATGGCCGTGCTTAATGCAATGCGTGCCGTGGCTTTTTTCAGGTCAGGATGGTCATGCAAACTTTTTTCAATGAGCTGATCCAGTTGCGCATCGTGATAGGCCTGCCACCAATGTTCAGTCGGCCAGGCAACCACAGGGGTATCCGCGATGGTGCTACCCAGCGCCAGTTTTTCCTGCGCCAAAGGCTGCGATACCGACACGATGCCCTTGGAGCTGATACACCCAGTGAGTAAGGCAGCCAGCCCCAACACAGACCAACGCACACCCCAATAACGCTGTGGGTTGGCGATCATGGCAAATATGCTTAAAGAAAAATGCATAAAGTATGGTGGTTAATAGTACGGTATCAAACTAAATGGATAAAAAATTTTATGACGTCGGCTTATTTAATTAAATCCACCCGGCTGGCTAGCGTCGATAACTCTGTGATCAGGGTGTTTCGCGACTGTTTGCCGAGTACGTTCATAAACTGGGTCACACATTGCACATAGTCTGGCATGACCTCATCCAGCTTTTGTTGCCCGGCCACCGATAAACGGATCAGGAATTTGCGTCTGTCATTGGTATCCATAAAGCGCGACACCAGTCCTTCCCGCTCCAGGCCATCGATAAAGCCCGTCATAGTGGCTTTGGTCACACCGGCTTTTTCCGCTAGCTCAGAAGGCGACGAGGTCAGGTCTTCCTGACGCATCAACAATACCAGTACCCACCAGCGGCCTTGCAATAATCCGTGCCTTGCCAGCAATGCATCCAGCGCAGTAGAGATATCTGAGGCCGCACGCAAAATGCTGACAAAGTCAGAAATGGCTGAAATATCTGTGCCGGGGTAGCGCGTCACAAACTTTTCCAGGCTTTTTGAAGTCGGTAATTCTTTGAGTAGCAACATAGTACGGAACAGTATAGTATGGTATCAAACAATATTCAATAGCCTGTCCCATAAAAAAACCTGCCGCGCAGGCAGGTTTTTAGTTGTAGTGCGCAGGCGCGCCAGGCGCACTTGAGCAGCTTTATGCTTTAAGCGAAGCAATATCAATGACAAAACGATATTTGACATCGCTCTTGAGCATGCGCTCATACGCTTCATTAATCTCTTTGGCATTGATCATTTCTACATCACTGACAATATTATGCTTGCCGCAGAAATCCAGCATTTCCTGGGTTTCGGCAATGCCACCAATCAATGAACCGGCGACCTGGCGGCGTTTTGTAATCAGATTGGCACCGTGTACCTCTACCGGGTCGAGCGGGCCTACCAGCACAATGGTTTTATCGCGTTTAAGCAAACCGATGTAAGGGTTGAGGTCGTGCGCAACCGGCACCGTGTCAATAATCAGGTCAAAGCTGGCGGCATGTTTAGCCATGTCATCAGCGTCTTTAGAGATCAGCACCTCATGCGCGCCCAGCCGGGTGGCGTCGGCCGCCTTGCTGGCAGAAGTGGTGATCATGACCACATGCGCGCCCATGGCTGCCGCCAGTTTCACGCCCATATGCCCCAGGCCACCCAGGCCAATGATGCCAACTTTTTGTCCCGGTTGCACGTTCCAGTGCCGCAGTGGCGAATACAGGGTAATGCCTGCGCACAACAAAGGCGCGACTGCTTTGGTATCCAGGTTTTCCGGCACGCTGACCACAAAGTTTTCATCCACGGTGATGCGCTCGGCATACCCGCCAAAAGTCAGCCCGCCATGCTTGGGGTCTTTGGCGTTATAAGTGAACACGGAGTTGTCGCAATATTGCTCTTCGCCCGCGTGGCACTCTTCGCAGTGGCGG
>CAKZJM010000126.1 GCA_936943315.1 uncultured Methylophilus sp.
CTCCGGTGGAAGCCGTGGCCCAGATATTTTCAGTGGCGGCGGTGGCGGCTTCGGTGGCGGTGGGGCCTCTGGTGACTGGTAAAGTACACAATGAAACCGATTCATCCCTTTAAACGCTGGTTAAAGCATGCCTGGAGTCATCCGCGGCAGGTCACAGCACTGTTCCCTGAAAAATCGCTACAGCACATTGAACAGGCCATCGCCGAAAATGAGCATAAGCATGCAGGTGAGATCAGGGTCGTCATTGAGTCTGGCCTGCCAAGCTATGCTATCCTGCGAGGTTTGACGCCACGGCAACGTGCGATCAACCTGTTTGGGCATCTTAATATCTGGGATACCGAGCATAACAATGGCGTGTTGATTTATCTGCTGCTGGCAGACCACGATGTGGAAATTGTGGCTGACCGAGGGATTCATAAACACGTGACAGACGCAGGCTGGCAGCAGATTTGCCAGCATATGGAAGGGATGTTCAGAAGTGGGCAGTTTGAGTCTGGCGTGGTTTTCGGCATACAAGCCATTGGTAAGCATCTGGCAACGCATTTCCCGCCCGAGAGTGTCCCCCGCAACGAGCTATCTAACCGCGTGGTTGTGCTTTAGTGTTTGCACGGCCAGCCCTGTCTATGCTGACCTGAAAGACATCTATCGCATTTATCACTCTACGCCATCGTTGGCTGCATTTGAAATTTGTCAGGGCGGCGGGTGTGTACAGTCAGACACGCTCAGCTTGACCCCGGCTGAGTGGGACAACGTCACGCGCTTGTTTACACCCCCACCCCAAACCGCAGAGGCCGAACGTAACGCCATTTCACTCGCCATCGGTATGCTGGAAGATATGGTGGGCACCAAGATCGGCACCGCCGCTGACCGTGCTGGCACATTCAACAACAGCGATTACCTGCATCAGCAAGATTGTAACGATGAAGCCATTAACAGCACGACGTATATGCGTTTGATGCAACAGGCTGGGCTGATCCGTTTTCACGACATCCTGGATACCCGCACGCGTCAATTCTTTTTCACCGGCTGGCCACATACGGCTGCGGTGATCCGCGAACAAGCGACTCAGGCAGAATATGCGGTTGATAGCTGGTTTTACGATAACGGTTACCCGGCAACGATTCTGCCTATGGCTACCTGGAAAAGCGGCTATATTCCTCAAGACAGTCCTATCGTGAATCGACCACAGCAAAAAGAGCCGCCAACTGAGTAGGCGCGGGTGACGCCGCCATCGAATAAGGCTAAAATCGCGCTTTTAGATTTCAATTGAATGTATTTTTATGCGAGCCTCACAATTTTTCATTGCCACCCAAAAAGAAGCCCCTTCTGACGCTGAACTGATCAGCCACAAACTGATGGTGCGTGCCGGGTTGATCAAGAAACTGGGTAGCGGTTTGTATAGCTGGATGCCGCTAGGCCTGCGCGTGTTGCGTAAAGTGGAAAACATTGTGCGCGACGAAATGAATAAAGCCGGTGCGCTGGAGTTGTTGATGCCTGCCGTTCAACCTAAAGAGCTGTGGGAAGAAACCGGCCGCTGGGCGGTGTTTGGTCCGCAAATGCTGAAAATCCAGGACAGGCACGAGCGCGACTTCTGTTTTGGGCCGACGCATGAAGAAGTGATTACTGACATCGCCCGCAAAGAAATCAGCAGTTACAAACAGCTGCCATTGAATTTCTACCAGATCCAGACCAAATTCCGTGACGAGATCCGTCCGCGTTTTGGCGTGATGCGCGCCCGCGAGTTTCTGATGAAAGATGCCTATTCTTTCCACACCAGTTATGACTGCCTGGCGAATACTTACAACAGTATGCACACCGCCTATAGCAATATCTTTACCCGCCTAGGCCTGAAGTTCCGCGCCGTGAAGGCTGACTCAGGCGCCATTGGTGGGGATGGCTCGCAAGAGTTTCACGTGCTGGCAGACAGTGGTGAAGACGCTTTGGCTTATTGCGAACACTCTGATTATGCGGCCAACGTGGAGCTGGCTGAAGCGGTCGCCACCGGTAGCCGTGCCGCCGCCGCTGAGGCCATGCGTGAAGTGGACACGCCCAAGCAGACCACCTGTGAAGATGTGGCCAAGTTGTTGGAGCTGCCTGTCACCAAAACGGTGAAATCAGTGGCTTTGGTGGTGGATGGTGTGTTTACGCTGGCTTTATTGCGTGGTGACCATCAGCTGAATGAAGTGAAGTTTGGCAAGGTTGAAGGCGTCAAAGAATTCCGCCTGGCTACCGAAGAAGAAATTCGCGCTAACCTGAACTGCCCGCCAGGATTCATTGGCCCTGTGGGCGTGAACACCAACGTGCGCGTGGTGGCTGACAGAACTGTGGCGCTGATGAGTGACTTTGTCTGTGGTGCCAATAAACCTAAATTCCATTTGGCGGGCGTGAATTTTGGCCGTGACTTGCCAGAGCCATCCGTCGTCGCCGATATCCGTAACGTGGTAGTGGGCGATGCCAGCCCGGACGGTAAAGGTACGCTGGACTTATGCCGAGGCATTGAAGTCGGCCATATTTTCCAACTGCGCACCAAATACTCTGAAGCCATGCAGGCGACCTATCTGGACGAGAATGGTCAGACGCAAGTGATGGAAATGGGCTGTTACGGCATTGGCGTGTCACGCATTGTCGGCGCGGCGATTGAGCAGGGCAATGATGAAAAAGGCATTATTTTCCCATTGAGCATGGCGCCTTTTGCCGTGGTGATTTGCCCGATTGGTCTGGACAAGAGTGAAGCCGTTAAACAAGCCGCTTTTGATCTCTACCAGCAGTTGCAGCAAGCAGGCGTCGACGTTCTGCTCGATGACCGTGGCGAACGTCCAGGGGTCATGTTTGCCGAGAGTGACCTCATGGGTATCCCGCATCGCGTGGTCATTGGTGACCGTGGGTTGGCTGAAGGTAAAGTCGAATATAAAGGCCGGACCGATGCTGAGGCACAAAACTTGCAAGTCACTGAATGTGTGGCCTTTTTGCGTGACAAACTTGGTCAGTAATTAGAGGGATTTCATCCCTCTGTTTTGCGCGTGATGCGTGCATATTGTGATTACAATGGGTGGGATGAAAAAAGTCTTCTTTTTCTCTTTTGTGCTGGTGTTGATCGGGCTGTGCGCCTGGTCAGCACCCTCTATGGCGGGCAACCAGAAAGAAGAGCCGCTGGCAAACAGCGTCAAGGCGCTCATGCAGAAGTCTGTCAGCGACCTGGCCGCTCCGCGGCTGTTATTTGATTCCGAGCAAGCCGCGCAAACCTGGTTACAGGACATGTCTGCACGGTTAGCCAAACGTATCCCAGACATTCAGTACCGCGAAGATTTCCTCAAGTCTGTACATTATGAAGCGACGCGTGCCGGTCTTGACCCGCAACTGGTGCTTGGGCTGATTCATGTAGAGAGTGGGTTCAAGAAATATGCGGTTTCCAGCGTCGGCGCGCGTGGCTATATGCAAGTGATGCCTTTTTGGGTGAAGTCCATAGGCACTAACGAACACAACCTGTTTGATATGCGCTTGAACCTGCGCTATGGCTGCACAATACTGCGGCATTACCTGGATATTGAGCATGGCGATTATTTCCGTGCGCTGGGCCGCTATAACGGCAGCCTGGGCAAGCCGGAGTATCCTAATCTGGTGGTGGGTGCATGGCGCAATCACTGGCATTATGCCCCCAGTAGCGATTTACCGAAAATGAACGTGGCTAGCCAGTAGCTTATCAATAAAAAACCGCGCAACTGCGCGGTTTTTTATGACTTTTTCTGGCTTATTTGACGACCTTAAATCCGTAATAAGTCCCAAACTCGCCTTCCGGCTCATGATAAATAAACATCATGCCATTGGTATAGCCCAAGCCATTAAAGTGATTCTGCGAACGTAATTTCATGGTCGCGGGTAAAGCGCTCTTACCGACATATTGGCCATTCAGGTCAAAAATCAACACCGCTTTATGATCCACATCCAGTAATGCCAATTCATTGCCGGCCACGCCTGTGAACGCAATGTAATGGTCACTCACATCATCGTGAGCCACTTGTGCTTTGGCAAAGTCGAGCTTGATCTCCTGTAGCTTTTCGCGCTGCTTGGCATCGACTACAAAAACGATATTGCCCCTATCCTGCTTGGCATAGTAATGCTTGCTGACAGGGTCATAGCTTGGCATGGTGCCCGCATCACCAAAAGCAGGATTAAATTGAGCGACATCGCTCGAAGTCGTCAGCACCTCTCCCTTGTCGCCCACGTCCAGGCTGTAAATGCCAGTGTTGGGCGAGAAACCCACTGCGCTGGAGATGTTATAAGTAATGGTCTCCAATTTGCCTGAATGAGGGTTGTAATAAAGCGAACGATTGTCATAGCCAGGTTTGGCGGAGTTTACGTAAGTGCCATCAGCCGCAAAGGCATGCACTTCAGATTTTGAAATCGGCGCTTCAAACTCGCTGCCCATCGGCGCCAGACCACCATCAGCAATATAGTAATGCTGATTGCTAGGCAAGTAAGCGACGCCCATGGGGCGGGTGGTTGGTTTTTTAGTGAGCGGGATTTTGATGCCGACTTCAGCCTCTGGCAAGATGTCGGCATGGGCGGCAAACGCCAGGCAAGCCAGTGCGAGCCCACTCAGTGTGTTATTTAATTGCATATCTCCAGATCCATTTTATGTTATTGGTAAGCGATAGACTCTATTTTAACGCGCGAGTTTAAGATTGTGAGGATTGCGCCCGCGTAATCAGCATGGCATCGCCATAACTGAAAAAACGGTAAGACTGGTCTATGGCATGGCTGTAGGCTTTGCGCATAAGGTCATAGCCGCCAAACGCTGAAACCAGCATCATCAAGGTGCTCTTGGGCAAATGGAAGTTGGTGATTAAACGGTCTACCAGTTTGAACTCAAAGCCGGGCGTAATGAAAATACTTGTTTCGTCATGATGGGCAAACAGCTTGCCTGCATGCGCCGCACTTTCCAGCGTGCGGAGCGAAGTAGTGCCTACCGCCGTAATGCGCTTGCCCTGCGCGCGGGCATCTAGAATCGTTTGTATGGTTTCTTCTGGCAACTGGTAAACCTCGGCATGCATGTGATGTTCGGCAATGTTGTCCACCTTCACTGGCTGAAAAGTGCCCGCGCCAACATGCAATGTGACGTAGCGGACATGCACCCCTTTATCGGTCAGGGCTTGCAGCAACGCTTCATCAAAATGCAAACCCGCAGTAGGCGCCGCGACAGCCCCGGCGTGCTTGGCAAACACCGTTTGGTAGCGCGTGTCATCCGCGGCATCTGCCTTGTGTTCAATATAAGGCGGCAAAGGCAACTGGCCATATTGCTCAAGAAAGTCATACCAGGACTCATCGCCCAGCAGACGGATATGAAACATATCTGCCACCCTGCCCAACACCTCAGCTTGGTATCCACCAGATAAATGCAACAAACCTCCAGCCTTGGGTGAGCGTGATGATTTGATTTGCGCATACGCTTCATGGGCCGAAATTACGCGGTCTATCATCACCTCAATCTGGCCCCCGGTGGCTTTCTGGCCAAACAATCGGGCCTTGATCACCTTGGTGTCATTTAGGACCAACACATCGCCCGCTTCAAACTGTTCAACGATATGGCGGAAATAATTATCCCTGAGCGAATTGTGCGCTGCGTCGACTTCCAGCAAGCGGCTTTCAGAACGGTTAGGGAGTGGATGTTGTGCAATCAGGTGCTGCGGCAGATAAAAATCGAAATCTAGAGTTCTCATAAATCAAAATTATGGTTATAATAGCGGTCTTTGATGTCCTACATTATATCCCATGCCGGGATGGCGGAACTGGTAGACGCACTGGACTCAAAATCCAGCGCCGCAAGGCGTGCCGGTTCGATTCCGGCTCCCGGCACCACGTAGTTGTACAAAGAAATCCAAAGTGGTCCAATTAAGCCCGTAAATCAATGACTTACGGGTTTTTTTACGTCCAAAGCAGTCCAAAGCAGTCGTTTGACATCCAGCATTAAATAGGGGTAACTTATGGGGTAACACAACTTACCCCAATTTGGAGTTACCCCAAAATGGCACTTTCAGACACAGCACTACGCAATTCAAAGCCAGGTGATAAACCTTAAACGTTATTCCCCTTTATTGGTTGCAGGGATCGTATTTTTTGTCATGGTTTATATGAGTTTTTCGCAAGGACTATATGAACCAGGCGTTATGCCGGTTTGGTATGAAGTATCAGTTTTACTTAGTATAGTTTTGTCTTACGTGGTTGCGAGTACCTTTTTAGGTAAGCTGGAGAGGTGAGATTCGAACTCCAGGGTTAGGGGCACGAGAAGCCATTAAACCTGACTGGCTGAACGGGATTCCTTGGTATAAAAGCAAAACTTGATGTTGGACAGTACAAAGACTGTTAACATTGGTTTAAAATCAATTTCATATTTCCTAAAATGACATTCCGTCGCTTTTTCTGTTCACTCCTCACTTTACTACTAACAAGCTGTGCTCACTTAACAGAAATTCCGACTCAGGAATATATAGCTCCACCCGAGTCTGAACTGTCGACAATATTCTTCTACAGAACAAATTCAATGCCCACTAAAGCGAATGTCGAATTTAAAATCGATAACATTAGAGTTGCCTTGTTACCAGATGATTGCTTCACATGGGTAAAGGTACAATCTGGTCAGCATATTCTATCTGCTAGCTACGATCCACTATTAGGTTTGACTGCAAGATTACCCATTATCGTTGAGTCACACAAAACTTACGCATTTCAATATGAAGGACAAGCAAGCGGGGGTGTTGGAGTTCCTTTATATGGTAATGATGGAAAAGTTATAGGCTATGTTGGTTCAGATCGTAAAGCTTGGACGAAGATAGAAGAGTTTCCGATTGAACGGATTAACGATTTAATACTTTATTCTAAATACGTATCTTCATCTCGGTGATTATGAGAACGAAGTTCGTGTACATATCAGGATACGACCTAGCCCCAAGCTAGAAGAAAACTTGGGTGTGCCTGACTCGAAATCAGGCATATTTCATGATGGTGCGAAAAGAGAGACTCGAAATGTCACAAGCGAGGCGCTGGAACCTAAATCCAGTGCGATCTACAAATAATAAAGGCCGGAGTATCCAGCCTTTAATTTATGAAGCTACAGTGATACTTATTTCTTGCCGCGTACAGCAATCCCTATCAGACCTAAACCTGCAAATAGCATAGCTAGGTTTTCTGGCTCTGGAACGGGGTTAATTACCGCTGTATATTGAAGATTAAAGTTTGAAAGTGAGGAAGATCTCCAATCAGTATCGCCAGGACCGTATAAACGGAAACTACCCGGAAGTCCGCCGTCAGAGTATGACGCTCCTAAAAATACGCCACCCGTTCTATCGGGCACTCCTACACCAGTAAGATAGCTTACATAGGAACCAGCGGAAAGTTGAAGGTTTATTCCGCTGAATGAGAGAGTTTGCGCACCACCGCCGCCATAAAAAGTTGTACTTGAGTACAAGGCTGGTCCAACTGCTTTAGTTCCATCCCAACTTGAAATTACAAATTTAATATTGCCCATAAGCCCGGAGGTTACGTAGAACGACCAGTCGGTTAATGTGCCGCCAGCAGTTGTGAACTCTTGGCCGAAACTATTAATTTCAGGATTGTTGAAGAAAGTAGGGGTGTCTAGTGTATTGGAATAAACAGTAGCGTTTGCACTGGATATTGAACCGCCAATGAATAGTGAACTTACCAGTATCGATTTAATTGATAAAGTCTTAGAAAACAAATTCTTCTCCCTTGTTGTATTATGTTTTTGAATTATTTACTTACTAAAGCACCAACCACACGCAATGTAAGTTTAGATAAATCTATCATATTGAAGATTTAATTAATATCACTTAACTATGCAATTTTATGAATCTTTTGCTATTCGTTTAAGGAGTATCAAGTAAGTGACTTTTACTAAGTTGGGGTAACTTTGGGGGGTAACATAAATATTTAAAATTTATGGAATGGCTTAAATATTAGTGTTTAACGCAACGTTCGGTTCAGGCTACCGCACCATAAATTACTCTTAAGTAGTACTAATAAGACTAAAAACGAAATACATTCAAAGGCTTAGATGAAAATCTGGGCCTTTTTCATTTTGTGGCATCCATCATGTAGACTTTTACATTTTCCAGTATATTTTTCTCGTATTTACAAAATCGAAGGAAAAGGTAGGGCAACAATACTGGAGATGATGAAGGCAAAGGTGTTCAGCACTAGCCAACGGGTAAACCTTGGTAATTCGATGTCTTGCTCTTCGAGCAGGCGTTTGCCCCACTGTAAGGCGAGGTAGTAAGCGAGCAGGGAGAGAATGATGCCGACGATAATCATGGTTTAAAGTGTAGCAGGCTGCTGCACAACTCTGTGCTCAATGAGCGTTAAAAAAGGATGTCTTTTAAAAGCTTGGATGAAAATCCAAGCTTTTTTATTTTCAGGTTGGCCTCAATCTATTTGGCTGATGAATGAAGATCCTCACGCACGTATGTCATGAATAAGAGGTGTCAAAGCTCGGTATTTGGGTGATGGTTATTCAATTGATTAAAATATTATTGTGATCAACCTTTAAAGTTGCAGTGCAGAAGGCAGCTTTTTACTGATTCTAGTAAAGCATACGGATGCTTTTATTGGCCCAATATTGATCACTTCGCCATGCAACAATTATTTATCTCTAAGCTTTTTAAAAGCGAGATTTCACAATCTATCCAGGACCCACATATTCTGCGTGTGCGGTTGTTGCTGGCCATTGGTATTTGCGTGCCTATCCTCTTGGGCTGCGCATGGAGTGCCTATTACGCTTTGCAGACAAAATGGCTGTTGATGGCGTGTAACCTGACGCAGGTAGCGTTGGCTTTGTTGGGCATGACTTTATTCAACGCAGGCCGTGATCGTTTGGCGGCTATCTGGATGGCGCATGGATTGTTCATCATTATTGCGACGATATGTCTGCTGGATGCGCCTGTTGATGGCGTTGTCAGGTCTGTGCACATGTATTTTCTGCCATTGGCGGCGGGTACATCGCTTGTATTCAGGAAAGATCATGTTTATTTGCGCGTGATGTTGCCTTTTATCATGCTGGCGGGATGCATGATTTTTGGTTCTTCACACATGGGCGTGACGCGCCCGGATTTAATTGCGGATAGCAATATTCGGGTATGGGGCGTGTGGATCAATTACCTGTCAGCCCTGGGGGTACTTGGCGTCGCCCTGGTGGTGATGCAGACGGATTTAACCATTCGCCACTCCCTGGATGCCGAGATGCGTGAGGCTTTGGCGAAAGGCCATTTTTGTTTGCACTATCAGCCGCAAGTCGATGCACAAGGCCATATTTTTGGGGCGGAAGCACTTTTGCGTTGGCAACATCCTGTGCGGGGCATGATACCACCTGGGGTATTTATCGCCGCAGCAGAGGAGACCGGCTTGATTTTGCCGATTGGGGCATGGGTGTTGAAAGAGGCATGCGCGCATTTGGTGGCCTTGGCGCAAGACCCGCAGACGGCGCATCTCACGATTGCTGTCAACGTGAGCGCGTCACAACTCCGGCAGCCGGACTTTGTGCAGGAGGTGATGGAGATTGTGACGCGAAGCCAGGCGGACCCTGCGCGTTTGAAGCTTGAGCTGACTGAAAGTATGCTGGCAAAGGATGTGGATGTCACGATCCAGAAAATGCATGCATTGCGTGAGTTTGGGATCAACTGGTCGCTGGATGATTTTGGGACTGGCTATTCTTCGCTACAGTATTTAAAACATTTGCCATTCGATCAATTGAAAATTGACCAGTCTTTTGTGCGGGATTTATTGACCAATGAAAGTGACAAAGCGATTGTAGAAACCTTGGTTTCCCTGAGTAAAAACCTGCAAATGGTGTTGATTGCAGAAGGGGTGGAAACCAAAGAGCAATTGGATTATTTGTTTAACAAGGGCTGCACAAAATATCAGGGTTATCTGTTTAGCAGGCCCTTGCCGATTGAGGGCTTTGAGCATTTTCTGGCGACTTTTCCTGACTCATCTGCCAGCAGTGAGCTGCAGGCCCACACGCGTTAGCACATACTAATCTTTGACTTCAATCAGGTTGCGATACACATGCCAGCTTGCGTGTCCAACCACCGGCATGGTCAAAATCAGGCCTAGAAAATTTGTCACCAGGCCAAACCCTACCAACACCACAATACAAAATGCCCATAAGCTCATGGTGATCGGGTTGCGGGCGCAGGTGCGCAGGCTGGTAACGGCGGCTGTCCAGGCACTGGCATTGCGGTCAAGCATGAGTGGCATGGCAATCACGCTGATGCTGAATATGAAAACTGCAAACAAGGCGCCAGCAGAAAAGTAAATGAACAGGAATGTGGGCTGCTTGAAGGTGAATACATTGATCACCACATCGGCAAAAGTAGGCAGTGCGCCATTGAAATAATGGGCAAAGATGCTCATAGAAAGCCGGATCCAGGCGAAAAAGACAAGAATCAGTAGCATGGTGAATAACGCAATATTCATCAGGTTGGGTAACCAGGCGATGAGTGTGGGCGTGAGTGCTGGCGGTTCGCCTGCTTCCATCCGTCTGCTCAAATCATACAGGCCCATGGCGAGAAATGGGCCAAGCAGGAAAAAGCCCGTGGTAGTCCCGGCCAATAGCCAGTAATTTTCCGCAAAAATGGAGTGTATGATCACGCCGACAGCGGCAAACATCATGCCGTAGAACAGGCTTGCGCGGCCACCGAGATGGATATCAGTCACCCCCGCGTGCAGCCAGTCAGGAATGATGTGGTATGGTACCTGGCGAATAGAGATGTCATCGTCAGCACTGACTTTGGATGCTGGTATGTGGTGAATGCGCATGTGTTTAGCCCCCTGTGAAATCCTGTGACATCATCGCGGTCATTTCGTTACTGCCCAGGTAAATGACCGTTGCAAGCTCAAGCTCAAAACAAGTGGTTAGCCCAGCTAACTGCTTGTTTTTAAATCAATCAACACAAAAACCGTCCCTGTTTCAGCCCGGAACAATTAAGAATCTACCACAAAAAAACCTTTGTATGAAAGTGGGGCGATTGGGCCGCTGTAAGTTTCTTGCTTGTTGCTTCTGCGTGGTTTTTTGCCCTTTTGCAACATGATTAAAACAGGCTATTAAGTCATTCTGCGGTGGTTAATTTGCCTATGATTGAGCGCCGATTTGGCACTGAAAGCGGCCCAATAAAAAAGTTTTCTTGCAGTGGTTGTGAGCCTATTTGTTAAACCCTTTGCCGTCATAAATTTACATTGATGACAGGTGTAATCGCATTTTTATGTCTTGTCACTCAGGTCGTCTTGTGCTAATTTACAACATGTAACAAATTTGTAACTAAACGTAATTTAGTTGCTACAGGCTAAATTCTGGGTTGGCAAACATGTTATCTATTTGCGAAACACACTGCATTACCAAACCGAATGCATCGGCTTCCACAGAAAGTGTGTTGAAGCTTTTGCTGAGTCTGGTCGTGCTTTCAGGGCTGATAGCGATGGCTTTTTTTCATATCGGTGCCTGGATGGTGTTGCCATTTGCTGGCTTGGAATTAGTGTTGGTTGTTCTTGCGTTTGTGGTGGTATTACGTCACCGGGGTGATTACGAAAAAATCACATTTGTCGAGAACGAGATTGAAATTGAACAAAGTGTGCTCGGAAAAATAAAACACGTTCGCTTTCAGTGCTATTGGACCCGAGTAACGCTCAGGGAAGGTGAGGACGGTAAAACGTCGCTTTGGATTGGGTCCCATAATCAAGAAGTTGAGTTTGGTCGAGATACCATGGATAACGAGCAACGTGAACAAGTGGCATCTCATCTCAAGCGGATACTTTTAAAAACTAAATAACTGGATTTTGGAGTGATTAGATGCAAGGGATGAAGAAACTCGGGGTTGGTGCGTTCGCATTGTTCTTGTCTTTAAGTGCACGTGCTGACTTCACCTGGAATTTTCCAGAGCCGGTCACACCCATGGCTTTGGATACCTTACATGTGCATAACAAGTTTATGCTCATTACCGCCGTGATTTTTGTGGTGGTATTGGCAATCATGATTTACTCGATTGTGACCCACCGTCACAGTAAAGGCTACAAACCTGTTGCCGATAAAGCCCCCTCAACCGCCATTGAAATTTTCTGGACGCTGATTCCGTTTGCCATTTTGCTGCTGATCGACTTTGTCATCATGGGTATCCCGGCTTACCACAGCGTGGTCATGATGGAAGATACGCGTGACCAGTCCACCATGGTGATCAAGATCACCGGTTCGCAGTGGCGCTGGCAGTATGAATACCTTGATGGCGATGCCAAAGGCATTAAGTTTGTCAGCAACCTGGCCACCACCAATGGTCAAATGCATAACGAGGAAGACAAAGGCGAGCACTACCTGCTTGAGGTCGACAATCCGTTGGTGTTACCGGTGGGTGAGAAAGTGCGTATTTTGATGACCGCTTCTGACGTATTACATAACTGGTGGGTGCCGCAGTTTGGTTCTTCCCGCGTCGCCGTGCCTGGTTTTATCCGTGAAACCTGGGTGCAGGTTGAAAAACCTGGCGTTTATCGCGGCCAATGTAAAGAGCTGTGCGGCAAAGGGCACGGTTACATGCCAGTGGTAGTGAATGCCGTGTCTAAAGAAGAGTTTGCGCAGTGGGCCAATAAGAAACAGGATGAGCAAAAAGCCGCGAATGATGTCAAAGAAATGACTAAAGACGAGTTGCTTGCTCAGGGTAAAGTTGTTTACGAGAAAAACTGTGCGGTTTGCCATCAGGTGACCGGTGCAGGCTTGCCACCAGCTTTCCCTGCCTTGACCGGCAGCAAGATTGCCACTGGACCGATCTTTGGTGCTGATGGCAAATACCAAAAAGATAGTCACCTGGATCGTGTGCTCAATGGCAAAGGCGTGATGCCAGCTTGGAAAGCCACGTTGAACGATACCGAAATTGCTGCAGTGATTACCTATGAGCGCAATGCGCTTGGCAATACTGCCGCAGTCGATGCACTGTTGCAGCCGGCGCAAGTTAAAGCTGCCCGCGAATAATATTTGAGCGATTTTAGGAGAGCACTATGAGTACTACTACCGTAGCACATCATGATGAGCATCACGATCACCCTACTGGGATTATGCGTTGGTTAACCACCACCAACCATAAAGATATCGGGACCATGTATTTGACCTTTTCACTGGTGATGTTCCTGGTGGGTGGTTCGATGATTTTGGGCATTCGTGCCGAACTATTTAAACCGGGCTTACAGCTG
>CAKZJM010000127.1 GCA_936943315.1 uncultured Methylophilus sp.
TGCAGTCCAAGCTCAAACAAGAGCTGCAAGCAATGCAGGTAGACATCAACCGCCTGATGTCGGCCGCGCTTGAGGCCACCAGTCAGCCGGAACCTTCAGAAAAAGAGTCTGTGGTCATTTCAGGCGAGCGCAACTTATTGCAAGTGGATGAGCTTTCCACCAATGTCACCAGCTTGCGCAAACTGTTTGAAATCTTTGAACGTCGCACTGCCCTGATGCAATTACTCGATCATAGCCAGCGTGCAGATGGTGTACAAATTTTCATTGGCGGCGAAAGTGGTTACCTGCCGCTAGATGAGTGCAGCCTGGTCACTTCACCCTACGAAGTGGATGGGCAAGTCGTGGGTACGCTAGGTGTGATCGGACCTACCCGTATGGCCTATGAACGTATCATCCCGATTGTTGATATCACCGCAAAACTTTTATCCAACGCACTCTCCAATCAATAATTCCTACAAGTCCGTCAAAAACATCTGACAGGATTATCGGCATTCATCCTATACGCCAAAGTCCACTGGCTCCTCATAATCTGTTCAACTTGCCTCATTCGTGCCCGTAAGATTTATCTCCCGGGTACTGTGCTTCTTGGTGCAAGTGAGTCACGTTTAATCCCTATTATTTATCCGAGGAGTTCAGTATGAAAAAAACTGTGTTAGGACTAGTCCTGGGCATATGCATGTTCTTCAACAATGCATACGCCATCACTTATGATGCAACCGTTTCTGGCGATGGTTATATTTTTAACCATTCGTTTTCTGGCGACACCAGTTTTAATGACTACGTTGCATTTAGCACCGAAGGCATCCAAAACATCATCGCCAGCGTTTCCGGAACGGGAACCAGCTTTACATTCACCGGTTTCAATTTACTGGATTCAAATAAAAACCTGATTGAAACCGGGACTGTATTTAACGTGGACTCACAAATTTCTTTTGGCTTTGTGAAAAGTGTGCAGGAAGGCAATTACTACATTCAGGTGATCGGTGAAAGTACGGGGGCGACTGCCGGATACACTGGCAGCATTACGCTGGCTACAGCCGTGCCTGAGCCAGAAAATTTCGCCTTAATGCTGCCAGGTATCGCTTTAGTGGCCTTGAGAAGTCGTAAAAGAATCACCAAAAGCGTTTAACAACCGCTTTTAATCAGTTTATTGATTCTCCACTCCCACTTTCGGCTAGAAGGTGGGAGCTTTTTTTAAATGTTGTCGGCATCCTCTGACACAATAATCAGTATTTAGTGACTGTAAAAACACTGACTCAACCTTCACAATGGCCCCATGTTTAACCCATGGAGCATTCATGATGAAACACTCTTCACAATACAATCTGAAAAAATCTTTGCTTTGGGCATTATTAATTGCTTTTTCACTCAACATCACTGCCTGTGGCTCAATGAGCACCCGCGGTAAAAGCACGGCATTAGGCGCTGGTATCGGTGCGGTAGGCGGTGCGGTACTGACTGGCGGTAGTGCGCTGGGGACTGTAGGTGGTGCAGCCGTTGGCGGCGTGGTCGGTAACCAGATCAACAAAAAATAATCTGCTTTTGCATCCACTCAAACTGGTGGATGCGCACTTTTTTAACAAGCATGCGTCATATGGGCATTTATTCGCTAAAATGCCCATATGACTTATTACCATCAAGAACCTGCTTACTCCCATGACAGCCAACCTCGAGTTGGTATTTTATTGGCCAATCTCGGCACGCCCGATGCCCCCACCGCCAAGGCGTTAAGGCCCTATTTGCAGCAATTCCTCATGGACAGGCGTGTGGTTGAAATCCCGCGCTTTATCTGGTGCTGGATCCTGCATTGCATCATCTTAGTCGTCCGCCCAAAAAAATCGGCCGAAAAATATGCAAGCATCTGG
>CAKZJM010000128.1 GCA_936943315.1 uncultured Methylophilus sp.
AAGTAACTCGCCGAGGGGCGAAAGAGCGTGTGATATAAAACAATGATCGGCTACTTTGAGCGACATGCCAGCTCTATAGTTTTTCTAAGGAACAAGGATAAAAATCGTCTCAACTAAACGCAATAAACCATCGACTAAAACAATAAATCCATCACAAAAAGAAAAAGGCTACACATCAATCTGCATGGCCTTTCTCTAACACCCAACAGTCTAGAAACTATTTTTTAGCATCTTCCGCTTTGTAATACTCACGCACAGCTGTCATATCAAAATCCCGTGCCCATTTAATAATCTCATCCAGAGCTGGCGCACCAATTTCGCCAACTTGCGCATGGATACCGGCACGCTCACGTACCACCAGCAACCCAGGAATCTGCTTAACCTCGAAGTACTCAGAAATCTCAGGATCCGTTTCTGTGTTCACCATACCAAACACAATATCGGGATTCTTTGCAGCCGCCGCTTCAAAGGTCGGTGTAAATGCAACACAGGGGTCACACCATGGCGCCCAAAAATCGACAATCACGAATGCGTTATTTTCGATGGTTTCTTTAAAATTCGCCTTGGTCAGCGTTACAACTGCCATACTATCTCCAGTCCAAAAATTGTTTTTTTATAGCGCATATTTTAACAGACGAAGCTAGATAAATTTTATTACGCCGTGTCCAAAAACAAAAAAGTCGGCTAAGCCGACTTTTTTATGAAGAAGCGAACAATTAAGCGTTGTTTTTTCTTCTGCGCAGCCACACCAACCCCAGACCCGCCATCATTAAGCCATAAGTTTCTGGCTCAGGTACTGGTGTAACTCGGAAAGCATAGTTATTACCTGCGATCAAATAATCTCTCACAAAAGCTGAGGCTGAATTATTGATATTATTCGGGGTGAATGAATCATTCGGGCCGTAGTAAGCACCATTAAATTTATTGCTGTAATCCTGTGCAAACTTCACGCCTTCGGTATAACCAATCACAGCATACCAGGCCTTGAAGTCTACATTCAGTGGATTATTGTCTACAGTACTAATGACGTAGTCTGAAGCTGAACCACCAAACAGCAAAGCTGCGGCTTCTTGTGCTGTGTATGCCAAAGGGCCCTTGGTTGAATCGAATGCGGAATCATTCCACTCCGGTGCCGCCGCATTGTAAACGTTCCACTGACCCACAAACGTGTAGGTGGCTGCCTGTGCAAACGATAGCCCGACAAACAGGGCTGCCCCTGCAAGCGTTTTAGCAAAACGCGATGTTAACATTGCTTTTCTCCTCAATCATGTGCCTGTTGGCAGGCATACTTTTAAATAAATTTAATTATCATTCATCGTAAATCATCAGTTCAAATAACTCAATACTATTTTTGCAGATCAATGGCTTATCTACCCAAATGGGCCAATCTACAATCAGGTGCTTGAAGCGTTATTAACCTTGCCATTCGCCGTAAAAAAACAGTTCGCCAAGCGCTTTGCGGCTACGCTCCGCTAATTCGCGCTCTTTGACTTCGCCAGAGAGGCTATCCACGGCTGCCTGATAACCTACGGTCACCATCGCCAGAATTTGATAACGCTCGGGTACTTTAAATGTGGCTCTCGCTTTGTCCGCATCAAAACCACCCATCTGGTGGGCCATCAAACCCAAGGCTGTGGCTTGCAAACACAGGTTTTCGGTCGCAGCACCGGTATCATACGCAGCCCATTTGTTAGGCTTGTCATTATGGCTAAACAAGGTATCGGCGCAAATTAACAGCAACACAGGCGCATTGACGGCCCAGCTCTGGTTACCCGGCACCAGGCACTCATAGGCCGCTTGCCAGGCTTGGGGATTTTCATTTTTATGACACACCACATAGCGCCAAGGCTGGTCACCAAAGCATGAGGGTGCCCAGCGCGCCGCTTCTAGCAGGCTGACTACCTGCTCTTTAGTCACTGGCTTGGAAGCATCATAAGCACGGCCGCTCCAGCGTTTGGCAATCAGGTCATGAATCGGCTGTTTGGTGATGGCGGGTTTCTGCATGGTTAAATCCTCATAGTTGTTTCTTCAAAAGATAGAGTAACTCCAACGCTTGCTTGGGCGTCAGGTCATCAGGCTGTATGCGCTCTAACTCTGCGACCAGTGGATGCAAGGGCGGTTCCTCTGGCTCAGGATGACTGGCAAATAAATCATTTTGCGGCGTGGCTGCGATGGTCTGGTTTTCAAGCTGTTGGAGCTTGCGCTTGGCCAGTTGCACCACTGACTTGGGAATGCCAGCAAGTTGTGCAACTTGTATCCCATAACTCATGGTCGCGGCGCCCTCCTCGACTTTGTGTAAAAATACAATACCTTGCCCATGCTCGACGGCGTCCAGATGCACATTGGCGGCATGCTTGGCTTCGTCAACAATCCGCGTGAGTTCAAAATAATGGGTCGCAAACAGGGTTAGCGATTTGTTTTTCTCGAGCAATTGCTTCGCCACTGCCCAGGCCAGGCTCAAGCCATCAAAGGTGCTGGTACCACGGCCAATTTCATCCAGCAACACCAGGCTATTGGCGTTGGCATTATTGAGGATATTGGCGGTTTCTGTCATTTCTACCATAAAGGTGGAACGGCCACCGGCCAAGTCATCAGACGCGCCAATCCGGGTAAAAATACGGTCAACCTCGCCAATCACCGCACTTTGTGCTGGCACAAAGCTGCCGCAATAGGCTAACAAAACAATGAGCGCGGTCTGGCGCATAAAGGTCGATTTACCGCCCATATTAGGGCCAGTGATCAATAAAAGCTGACGGTACGGGCTCAAGGCGACATCGTTGGCGACATAAGGCTGTGCAATACTTTCTACCACCGGGTGGCGGCCGAGTTGAATATCCAGGCCAATCTCTGCGCGGAACTCAGGTTGTACGTAATTGAGTGCACGCGCGCGTTCGGCAAAACACGCCAGCACGTCCAGCGTAGCCACCGCTATGGCAATACGCTGCAAGGCCGTAATATGCGGCAACAACCCATCCAGCACCTGCTCATAGAGCATTTTTTCACGTGCCAGTGCCCGCTCTGAGCACTTTATCTTCAAACGCTTTTAATTCAGGCGTGATAAAACGCTCAACGTTTTTCAATGTCTGGCGGCGGCGGTATTCCGGCGGCGCACTCTCGGCCTGCAAACGGCTGATTTCAATATAAAACCCATGCACACTATTGTATTCAACCTTGAGGTTGGCAATACCGGTACGCGCTTTTTCTGCCGCTTCAAACTGCAGCAAAAAATCACCATGATCGGTTTGTATGGCGCGTAACTCATCAAGCTCGGCATCATAGCCTTGCGCAATCACCCCACCTTCACGCAAGATGGCAGAAGGCTCAGCCTGGATGGCCTGCACTAACAACTGCAACACTTCAGCGGGTGCCTGCAACTCAGTCAACAATCCACTCAATAAGGTAGATTCAACCCTGGGCAAGGTCGATACCAATGCAGGCAGCTGCAACAAACTGTCGCGCAGCCCCGACAAATCCCGCGGCCTGGCCGATCTCAGCGCCACCCGCGCGGTCATGCGCTCAATATCACCTATCGGATGCAACACCTGCTGCAATGGGCTATCCAAATATTGCTCAAACAACTCAGCGACTGCCAGGTGACGCTGCTGAATAATCTGCTGGTTGCGCAAGGGATGATGTAACCAATGACGCAACAACCGTGCGCCCATCGCTGATTGGGTCGAATTCAGCAGCGAATATAAAGTCGGGCTGGCTTCACCGCGAATGGTAGTATCAATTTCAAGGTTACGGCGCGTCGCAGCATCCAACTGCAAATAATGATTACTTTGCTCCACCCGCAAGCCCGAGATGTGCGGCAATGCCGTACGCTGGGTATGTTTCACATATTCAAGCAATGCCCCTGCCGCAGTCACCGCAGCAGGCATCTCACCACAGCCAAAGCCAGCCAGATCATGCGTATTGAATTGCTGCGTCAAACTACGATTGGCCGTCTCCAGGTCAAACTGCCAAGGCGCCAGCCGTTTTTTAGCACAACGGCTTTGTTGTAACACCTCAGACTGGTGATCGTCAGCAACCACCAACTCAGCCGGATGAATCCGCTCCAGCTCCTGCGACAGCTGCCCAGGCGCAATTTCGCTTAACACAAATTCACCTGAAGCCAGGTTTAGCCTTGCCAACCCAAGTACACCTTCGCCTTTAGCCACACAGAGCAAAGTGTTATCACGGGTTTCATCCAACAAAGCAGCATCTGTCAGCGTGCCAGGCGTGAGGATACGCGTCACCTCGCGCGCTACCGGTCCTTTAGAAGTCGCCGGATCGCCCACCTGTTCACAAATGGCCACCGCCTCGCCCATCTTGGCCAGTTTAGCCAGATATTGCTCGGCGGCATGGTAAGGTAACCCCGCCATTTTGATCGGCTCGCCATTACTCGCACCACGACGGGTTAATGTAATCCCCAGCAAACGCGCTGCTTTTTCTGCATCCTCAAAAAACAATTCATAAAAATCACCCATGCGGTAAAACAGCAGCATATCGGGATACTGTGCTTTAAGCGCCAGGTATTGGCGCATCATGGGGGTGTGGTTTTCGAAGGACATGCAGAAAGACTTTGATTAAGATTTATTGGAATAAATAGCCAGTGCATCTTACAACAAAAGAATAGGTTTTGCAGATAGGGTACGAAGAAAGAGCATGACGTAAGCAAATCATTCTTAATGCTTTTTTAATTGAATATCAAATAAAGTGATATTCATTTCGCCTCTCGGCGAGTCACTTTCTGTTGCTTGCCCCACAGAAAGTAACCAAAG
>CAKZJM010000129.1 GCA_936943315.1 uncultured Methylophilus sp.
CCACACGGTGACTAATCTGGTCACTGCCTGAGCAATCGATACATCGGCAGTGGGTGCGCCATGTTGATCTGCCACAATCCGTAATTGCTCCCGCTCTTGCGCGAGGCGGATCACGGATTTAAGAAAGTTTTTTCCATAGCTGCCATATACCCAGCTGGTACGCAAAATCAGGTGCGGCAAACCCACCTCACGAATCGCATCCTCCCCGGCCAGTTTGCTGGCGCCATAGACGCTCACAGGGTTGACACTGTCCGTTTCGACGTACGCGGATGCTTTTGTGCCGTCATAGACATAATCGGTTGAAAAGTGGATCAGTGCAGCGTTGAGTTTTGCCGCTTCTTCCGCCATCACCCTGGGCGCGGTTGCATTGATGGCATAGGCCAAATCCTGTTCGGACTCCGCTTTATCCACTGCCGTGTAGGCTGCCGGATTAATAATCAGGTTTGGAGCCACCTCACGGATGATCCTTTTGATTTGATCAGGCTGCGTTAAATCAAGCTGTTGTCGATCACAGCTGATGACTTGCCAGCCGCTTTCTGAAGCCAAATTCAATTGCTGTTGTAAAGAATGACCAACTTGGCCACTGACGCCAGTTAACAGAATTTTTTTCATGGCAAATCAGGCCTTAGAGAGTATCAAATTTAGGCGATTCCGCCCAAGACAACCCTTGCTGATCTTTGGCGGACAGGCTGGGAGAGCCAGATAATGGCCACGCTACACCCACCTCAGGGTCATCCCATTTCAAACAGGCTTCATGTTGTGGCGCATAATACTCAGTGGTTTTGTAAAGGAAATCTGCGGTCTCTGACAAAACAATAAAGCCATGCGCAAAGCCAGGAGGCACCCAAAATTGACGGTGATTCTCCGCGCTCAAATGTACCCCCGCCCATTGACCAAAGGTTGGGGAGTTTTGACGCATATCTACCGCGACATCAAACACTTCGCCTTGTACTACCCTGACCAGCTTGCCCTGTGGCTGCTGGATTTGGTAATGCAGGCCACGTAACACCCCTTTACCTGAGCGTGAGTGATTATCCTGCACAAACTGTACATCCAGCCCAGTACAGCTTTTAAAGGTTTGGGCGTTGAAACTTTCAAGAAAGAAGCCTCTGGCATCACCAAACACCTTGGGTTCCAGAATCAATAACTCTGGAATCGCCGTTGCAACCACTTGCATTAAAACACCTGCTCTTTAAGAATTTGTTTTAAGTATTGCCCGTAACTGTTCTTGGCATATTTGTCAGCCAGCTTATCCAATTGCTCCGCGCTAATAAATCCCTGGCGATAGGCAATTTCTTCCAGGCAGGAGATTTTTAAACCCTGGCGTTTTTCAATGGTTTGGATAAAGCCGCTGGCTTCGAGCAAAGATTCATGCGTGCCGGTATCCAGCCAGGCCATGCCGCGCCCCATCACTTCGACATTGAGGTCACCCCAGGCCAGATATTGCTTGTTCACATCGGTAATCTCAAGCTCACCACGGGCAGAGGGTTTAAGATTCTTGGCGATATCTACCACGCGCTGGTCATAAAAATACAAGCCGGTCACGGCATAGCGTGATTTAGGTTGGGCCGGTTTTTCTTCCAAACTAATAGCCGCGCCGTTTGCATCAAACTCAACCACGCCGTAACGCTCAGGATCATTCACCGGATAGGCAAACACGGTGGCTCCTTGCTCGCGCTGCCCTGCTGTCATCGCCATTTGGCCTAATTCATGGCCATAAAATATGTTGTCCCCTAACACCAGGGCGCTGGTATCGTTGCCAATAAACGACTCGCCCAAGATAAAAGCTTGTGCCAGACCGTCAGGGGAAGGTTGAATCTGATAAGAGATCTGCATCCCCCATTGGCTACCGTCGCCGAGCAGCTCTTTGAAACGCGGGGTATCCATAGGTGTTGAAATGATCAACACCTCCTGAATGCCTGCCAGCATCAACGCAGACAACGGATAATAAATCATGGGCTTGTCGTACACCGGCAATAATTGTTTTGAAACCACTTGAGTGACCGGGTATAAGCGCGTGCCGGAACCACCGGCGAGTACAATGCCTTTTCTTGCCATTATGCCAACTCCTCTCCACGCTTCTGATAATTTTTGCTCAGCCAATTCTGATATTCACCACTGGTGACATGCGCGACCCATTCCGGGTTTTCAAGATACCAGCGTACTGTTTTGCGGATACCGGTTTCAAAGGTTTCCTGCGGCTTCCAGCCCAGCTCCTGCTCTATTTTGCTGGCATCAATCGCATAACGTAAATCATGCCCTGGGCGGTCTTTGACAAACGTAATCTGGTCACGGTAACTCCCCTGCGCTTTCGGTCGTTCCTGATCAAGGATATCGCATAAGGTATGCACTACATCCAGATTAGTTTTCTCATTCCAGCCGCCTACATTGTAGGTTTCGCCGGGTTGACCTGTGGCCAATACCTGGCGGATGGCACTGCAATGATCTTCTACATATAACCAGTCACGCACGTTGCTGCCGTTACCGTAAATCGGCAATGGTTTGCCGGATAAGGCATTATGGATCACCAGAGGAATCAGCTTCTCGGGAAAATGATACGGTCCGTAATTATTCGAGCAGTTGGTGGTCAGGGTCGGCAAACCATAAGTATGGTGATAAGCCCGCACTAGGTGGTCAGAGGCTGCCTTTGAGGCTGAGTATGGGCTGTTAGGCTGGTAGGGATTGGTTTCTTTGAAAGCGGGGTCGTTGGGCCCTAAGGAACCGTACACCTCATCAGTAGACACATGCAGGAAACGGAAGCTTGATTGTTCATCAAGCGGCAATGCCTGCCAATACGCGCGCACTTCTTCAAGCAGATTGAAAGTGCCTACTACATTGGTTTGAATAAAGGCATCCGGCCCATAAATGGATCGGTCAACATGGCTTTCAGCCGCAAAATTCACGATTGCGCGAGGGTGGTGTGTTTCCAGCAGGGCTTTGACCGCTGCACGGTCACCAATATCGGCATGAATAAAGACATGTTCAGGGTCCTGGCTGATGTCTGCCAGGTTTTCAAGATTACCGGCATAGGTCAGCTTATCCAGGTTCACCACTTTGCCTTGATTCAGCCTGACCCAGGCATTCACAAAGTTACTGCCAATAAACCCGGCACCCCCGGTGACTACAATTGCTTCTGTGAGCATAAAACACCTAAATTCAGAATATTGAAAACATTTTTTATCTATCAGATGAATATTAAGCTAATTGCCAAACATTCAAACACTGAGAAAAAGCGGGATGAATAGACCTTCAATCGCAATTGACACGTTGAGTCGCTACCAGGATGAAGCCCCGGCCTTGACCAGACTCTCGATATATTGCTGATGAGAAGCCAGTTCTTCCGCATCTGCACTGAGCAACTTTACTGCAGACAGATCTACCTTTAGGCTTGTATGAGTGACCTGCTCCACTGGGCTGGATAACTCCATCAGCAGGCTTTCCTGGCCGCGCGTCATCGCTATGTAGACTTCGGCCAGCAGTTCGGAATCGAGAAGCGCGCCGTGCTTCAGGCGGTGCGAATTGTCGATGCCGTAGCG
>CAKZJM010000130.1 GCA_936943315.1 uncultured Methylophilus sp.
CTCAACCAGGTTGACCAGAAAGCGCAGCATAAGTGGCAGCAGATTATGCTGGAAGGGCGTGAGGGCAGTCTCAGTTTTGATGACATGGCGACACAAATTGATACTGAGGTCGCCACGGCTTACGAAGAGAGCTTTGAAAAGTTATCCGCCTTGCCGGATGACCCCAAGTTGCCTTCTGCGGCCTTGTTGGAGCAAGCCAAAGCTTATGCCCTGAAACGCAGTGAAGCCAGCAAGGCAGCAGCAGACCAATTGCGCAACATGCCGTTTACACCGGGGCGGCCTGCCGGCCAGTAATCACTACTTTCCGGTGGTGACTGCTTCAATGATCCTGGCTTCTGGCGCCGTTACTTGCCCGCGCGCCATTTCCTGTACAAAGGCCTGGGCATGTGCGCTCCAAGATTGCGTAGGCAGCTGCACGATCATGTCGTGCAGGGCGCGGTTCATCTGCGGCTGATTAAAGGGCTCTGGCAGCACCTCACCAGCCTGCGCAGCCGACACATAACCGGCATAACCGCACACCTCGCTCACCAGCAAGGGCAAACCAGCGGTCATGGCCTCTATCAATACAATGCCTGCCAGCTCAGAGCGGGCGGCATGAATCAGTACATCACACCCCAACATGAGTGCCGGAATATCAGGCCGTCCGCCTGCCTGAATGCAACGCTCAGCGACCCCGCGTTGGGCGGCATACGCTTGCATATTACTGCTCGACTCAAATTCGCCCACCGCGAGTAACCAGCAGTGCTGCCTGATGTTTTCCGGCAAACTGCTAAGCGCGTCGATTGCCCGGTCTACGCCTTTACGGACAAAGGCAGAGCCCACGGTAAGCAAAACCACGGCATCCGCCGGAAGCTGGAAAGTGTGGCGTACATACGCGCGGTAATCCTGAGCCGGTAAGCTGTTAAAGCGCTCTAGCGGAATGTTGGGCGGGATCAGGTGGAAACGTGCACTTTCGGTCCCATACCAGCGCTGAAAAATGGCCTGATCATGCTGGTTAAGCAGCAAAATGTGTGTTTGCGCCTGTTTGCCAAACACAGCGCTTTCCATGGCAGAAAAGAAACGGTAACGGCCAGAGAGTTTTTTATACCAGGGTTCACGCGACATGCGCTCGGCATAACAAGGGTCGGCAGCGAAATAGACATCCAGGCCTGGCATGCGGTTAAAACCGACTACCCGGTCAAACTGCCCCTGCGTGACTGCCTGCCGCATCTGCCGGATCAATGACTGGTGCCTGTGGTGATTTAACCAGCCCTCGGCTTTGAACAGGCGGACGTCGATCCCCTGCGGTAAATCGCCGCGCCATTCTCCCGTGAAGACCGTGACCTCGTGCCCCAACGCGACACAATCTCTGGCAATGCGCAACATGTCGCGCTGTACGCCACCATAGGGAAAGTATTTGAATATCAGAAAAGCCAACTTCATGCGGTGGCATTGTATGCGAAAATAGCGGCCATGAAACGCATCCTGATTGTCAAAACCACCTCTATGGGCGACGTGATCCATGCGTTGCCTGTCGTCGAAGATATTTTGCAGCACTACCCTGATGCGCATATTGATTGGCTGGTAGAAGAAAGTTTTGCCGATATTCCCCGCTTGCACCCACGCGTGCAGCACATATTTACAGTGGCCGTACGGCGCTGGCGCAAGCACTGGTGGCGGTGCCAGACATGGCGCGAAATCGCGGCTGTCAAAAAAGCTGTGGGGGTTGAATCCTATGACGCGGTACTCGATTTGCAGGGGCTGGTCAAAAGCGCTGTCATGGCAACATGGGCGCATGGTCCGCGGTACGGCTATGACAAACACTCTATCCGCGAACCCCTGGCCAGCCGTTTTTATGCGCACCAATATGCCATCAGTTACCGACAGCATGCGGTGATCCGCATGCGTACCCTGGCAGCCATGGCATTGGGATATGACGTGCCACAAGACCAGCCTAACTATGGTCTGGCCGCCCTTTCTCAACAGCCCAAAACAACCGCCTTTGTTGCCTTGCATGCAACTAGTCGCGACAGCAAGTTATGGCCGGAAGCGCACTGGGCTCAATTAGGCCAGTATTATGCTGCGCAAGGCTTGCAGATGTGGTTGCCATGGGCCAGCGCCAGCGAGCATGCGCGTGCCCAAAGAATTGCGGCGCAAGTGCCACATGCCACGGTGCTGCCCAAACTGAGCTTGCAGCAATTGGCCAGCCAGATGCCTCAAGCCCGTTTTGCTGTTGGCGTAGACACCGGCCTGTCTCACCTGGCAGCCGCACTCGATATTCCTATCGTGGCCATCTACACCGATACCGAGCCAGCGTTCACTGGGGTCGCTGGGGGGCGCAACTCCCCAGCCATCAATCTGGGCGGTAAGAGTCAGCTGCCTGCGGTAGAGGCAGTCATTGCGCAGTTGAATGACCTCGTTTTCCCCGTCTCCAAAATTTAATCTCAGATTATTCATGCTTTACCCTTGAAATCAGTAGGGGCATCCCCAACATGTGGAAGATATTGAGAGTGAAACGGTTTTTTACATCTCTCAGAGAGAATAGTGTTGAACAAGAAGGGGAGCCCCATGCAAGAACCAAATACACCTGCCGAGGTGAACGCAAACGAACCCGCAGTCGGTGACACTGCGCCAGAAGCGAATGCCCAAGACACTCAGGCCACACGCATCGCTGAACTGGAAGCTGCACTTGAAGAAGCCAAAGCACAGGTGCTGTATGTAAAAGCTGAAGGTGAAAACATTCGCCGTCGTGCGCTCGATGATATTGATAAAGCCCGTAAATTTGCGCTGGAAAAATTTAGTGGCGAGTTGCTGGCGGTGAAAGATAGTCTGGATGCTGCACTAGCGGTAGAAAATGCAGATGTAGACAGCTATAAAAATGGTGTGGAATTGACTGCCAAACAGCTGCTCAGCGTTTTTGAAAAATTCAATATTGCTGAAATTAATCCCTTGGGCGAAAAGTTTGACCCGAACAAGCATCAGGCCATCAGCATGGTGCCAGCAGAGGGTGAGCCTAATACTGTGCTGAGCGTATTGCAAAAAGGCTACAGCCTGAATGAGCGTGTATTGCGTCCGGCCTTGGTCACAGTGATTCAGGCTAAGTAAATCAACCACATTTCAAATAGGGGCTTGAAATCTCCTCAGGCATCCCAATTATCACATCATCAGTATTGTGATTAACGAATTTTAAGGAAAACATAAAGATGGCAAAGATTATCGGTATCGATTTGGGAACGACAAACTCGTGCGTGGCTGTGATGGAAGGCGGCAAACCACGTGTGATTGAAAACGCGGAAGGCGCACGTACCACGCCTTCTATTATCGCTTATCAGGAAGATGGCGAGATTTTGGTCGGCGCCCCTGCGAAACGTCAGGCTGTGACCAACCCGAAAAACACATTGTTTGCGGTGAAACGTTTGATCGGCCGCCGTTTTGACGAAAAAGAAGTGCAAAAAGACATCGACCTGATGCCTTACACCATTGCTAAAGCTGACAATGGCGATGCCTGGGTAGAAGTGCGTGGCAACAAACAGGCGCCACCGCAAATTTCTG
>CAKZJM010000131.1 GCA_936943315.1 uncultured Methylophilus sp.
GCTTCCGCAGCCAGTTCAGGGAATATTTTGAGGGCGATCCGCAACGGGCCAAGATTTACAAGGATGTGAGCAAAGGCACGCCTAGCGGCGGCGTAGAGTGGTATCTGCCCTTGTTTTTTGAGCAAACGGCGACCTTGTTTGATTACCTTCCAGCCAAAACCGTGCTTTGCCTGCATGGCGACCTGGATAAGGCTGCACAAACATTTTGGGCCGATGCCAATAGCCGTTATAAAAACATGGCCCATGATGCCGAAAAACCCATCTTGCGGCCAGAAACTCTGCTGCAAAAAGCGGATGAGTTTTTCAGGAAAACACATGACTTTGCATTGGTCAACCACCAGTTTGAGCCACAAAAACAATTGCCAGCGGTGGATGTGGACCGTCGTGCAGAACAGCCGTTGCACAAACTGCAGGCCTTTATTGCCCAGTTTGAAGGACGTGTCCTCATCGCAGCAGAAAGCCTGGGCCGCCGGGAAACCATTGCCCAGTTATTCACCGAGCATGGCCTGACTTTTTCCTTGGCTGAAGACTGGGCGGGGTTTGCGCAGTCTAATTTCCCGGTCATGCTGGGGGTTGCTCCCCTACATCAAGGCTTGATCAATGCCGACAAAGCCGTCATTACCGAAGCTGAGCTGTATGCCAGCACCGTGCGCCAACAGCGCCGCCGTAACCAGGAAAAAGCGCGTAATGCCGAAGGCATGCTCAAGGACTTGTCTGAGTTACGCCTGGATGATCCGGTCGTGCATGAGCAGCATGGCGTCGGGCGTTACAAAGGCCTGGTCAATATCGACTTTGGCGAAGGTGAAACCGAGTTATTGCTGATTGAGTATTTTGGCGATGACAAGCTGTATGTGCCAGTGTCACAGCTGTTCCTGATTTCACGTTACTCCGGTGGCCCGCCTGAAAGCGCGCCATTGCATCGCCTGGGTAGCGGGCAATGGGATAAAGCCAAGAAAAAGGCACTCAAGCAAATCCGTGATACCGCCGCCGAATTACTGAATCTGTATGCTCAGCGCGCCGCGCGCCGTGGCCATGCCTTTACCTTGAGCCTGCATGATTACGAGGCTTTCTGTGAGGGCTTCCCCTTTGAAGAAACGCCAGACCAGCTCGAAGCCATTGAAAACGTCATCAAAGATATGCAATCCGGCCGTCCCATGGACCGTCTGGTGTGTGGCGATGTCGGCTTTGGTAAAACTGAAGTCGCCTTGCGTGCCGCTTTTGTGGCCGTGATGGGTGGCCGCCAGGTGGCTGTGCTGGTGCCGACCACCTTGCTGGCTGAGCAGCATTACCAGAATTTTGTGGACCGCTTTGCCGAGTGGCCGATCAAGATCGCGGAAATCTCACGGTTCCGTACGGCCAAAGAACAGGCTGAAGCCATCAAAGGTCTGGCGGATGGCAGCATAGACATCATTATCGGTACTCACCGTCTGATTCAAAAGGATGTGAAATTCAAGAACCTGGGCCTGGCGATTCTCGACGAAGAGCACCGCTTTGGCGTGCGCCAGAAAGAACAGATGAAAGCGTTACGCGCCGAGGTGGATGTGCTTACCTTGACTGCTACGCCGATTCCACGCACCTTGAGCATGGCCATGGAAGGCTTGCGCGAGTTTTCGGTGATCTCCACACCGCCCCAAAAACGCCTAGCGATTAAAACTTTTCACACCGAATACTCCGAAGGCATTATCCGCGAGGCAGTGATGCGTGAATTCAAGCGGGGTGGTCAGGTCTATTTCCTGCATAACGAGGTGGATACCATCTACGTCATGAAAGAAAAACTGGAGAAAATCCTGCCCGAAGCGCGCATTGTGATTGGTCACGGCCAATTGCGTGAGCGTGAGCTGGAACACGTGATGCGTGACTTTTACCAGCAGCGCGCCAATTTGCTGTTGTGTACCACCATTGTCGAAACCGGCATTGACGTGCCTACCGCCAACACTATGATTATCAACAAGGCCGATATGTTTGGCCTGGCACAGTTGCACCAACTGCGTGGCCGCGTTGGCCGCAGCCATCATCAGGCTTACGCTTACCTGCTCACAGACCCGCACCGCACCATTACGCCACAGGCGCAAAAACGGCTGGATGCGATCCAGTTGCTTGAAGACCTGGGCGCAGGCTTTCACCTGGCCATGCACGACCTGGAGATCCGAGGGGCAGGGGAGTTGCTGGGTGACAGCCAAAGCGGCGAAATGCAAGAAATCGGTTTTAACCTGTATTCAGATATGCTCAATCACGCCGTCAAGCAGCTTAAAGCGGGCAAAGAGCCAGACCTTGATGCACCGTTGGGCGTGACAACGGAAATAAACCTGCATACGCCAGCCTTGTTGCCCAACAATTATTGCCCGGATGTGCACGAGCGCCTGGTCATTTATAAACGCCTGGCAAACTGCGAAGACGACGATGCGCTGGATGGCATGCAAGAAGAACTCATAGACCGCTTTGGCCTGTTGCCGGAACCCGGCGAAGCGCTGATTGCCTGTCACCGCCTGCGTATCGCGGCAAAACCATTGGGCATCGTCAAAATTGATGCGTCGGATGCGGCGATTCAATTGCAGTTCAACCCCAAAGCAGACATAGACCCGATGAAGCTTATCAACCTGTTGCAGCGGGATAAACGCTGCCGTATGAACGGGCCGGATAAATTACGTGTGACGGTGCAGTTGGGCAACCTCAATCACCGTGTAGAATTAGTGAAAACCCTTTTGAAGGAATTTATGTAATGTTAGAAAAATTAGTAGCTGCTGTAGCAAGCTGGATTATTGCGGTGATTGCCACCATGGGCTATGGCGGCATTGTGTTGCTGATGGCGATTGAATCTGCCTGTATTCCATTGCCCTCCGAAATCATCATGCCGTTTGCCGGGTTTCTGGTCAGTAAAGGCGATTTGACACTGTGGGGCATTGCTTTGGCTGGTGCCGTCGGCTGTGTGGTGGGTTCCATTCCGGCCTATTACCTGGGCATGTACGGTGGCCGTCCGCTGGTCGAAAAATACGGGAAGTATGTGCTGATCAGCAAAAAGGATCTCGATATGGCGGACCGCTGGTTTGCCACACATGGTGAAATCATTATTTTTATTGCCCGCTTGTTGCCTGCAGTGCGGACCTTTATCGCATTCCCAGCCGGGGTGGCACGCATGAATATGACGCGCTTTGTCGCGTATACCTTCGTCGGTTCACTGATCTGGTGCTGGGTATTGGGCTATGTCGGCATGAAGGCCGGTGAACATTGGGAAGACCTCAAGGTGTATTTCCATGAGTCACACTATGTGATTGCCGCACTGGGCGTGATATTTCTGGCCTGGTATGTGCGCAGGCATTTCAAGAATGAGGCTGAATAATCTGTCAGCATCGCAATTCAAAGGTTCTCTGTTGAAACCAAAAGAGAATGAATCATAAAAAAGGCCGTTCACCGGCCTTTTTTATTTGAGTGGCGCACCACCGTTTTCAATGTCATCGCCAAACGATGGCATCGCTTGCAGCGGTTATGCCAGCATGGTGTCTGCATCCGAACTGTCAGCCTGCTCTTCATCCGCAGCA
>CAKZJM010000132.1 GCA_936943315.1 uncultured Methylophilus sp.
GCAAAGTGACTGGATTAACTTGCGAACGCTGAATGACAGGTTTGGGGACGGCGTCCCAATCCAGCAGAGCGCCCACCTGCGAGGCTTTTAAAATATGCCCCAAATCAGACAACAGGCCATCCGAAATATCCAGGGCAGCGCTGGCAATCCCTCGCAATGCCAGTCCTAGCAAGACACGCGGTTGAGGATGATGCATGGCTTCAGCCAGCATCGGTAGTTCATCCGCATGTATCGCAAGCTTACTCAGGCGGTGCTGCAACCATAAGGCCGCGCCACCAAGCACCCCACTCACCCAGATATCGTCCCCCACCTGTGCACCATTGCGCTGCAAGGCCTGGCCGTGCGGGACCTCACCCATGATATTGATGGCGATATTCAATGGCCCACGCGTGGTATCGCCGCCAATCAACGAAACGCCAAAGGCATCGGCACACGCAAACAGGCCCTCGCTAAATCCTTGCAGCCATGCGGCATCCACCTCTGGCAGCGCAATCGACAAGGTCGCCCACTTAGGCTCGGCGCCCATGGCAGCCATATCGCTGACATTGACGGCCATGCTTTTCCAGCCGATGGCAAAGGGGTCTATCTCTGCAAAAAAATGTGTGCCCGCCACCGACATGTCCGCGGACACGGCCAGCTGATAACCCGCCCGCACTCGTATCAGCGCCGCATCATCGCCGATCCCGACATCCGCCTGGGCCTGACGGGTGAAATAGGTGGCAATAATGTCAAATTCAGCCACGGCGCTGATTCCACCAGCGCTGCCACAACACAACCACTCCCCACGCCAGCAAGATACCGACCACATCGGCCAGCCAGTCATATACACTGGGTTGGCGGGTAAGGGTGAACAGGCCTTGCAAGACCTCCATCAAGGCACCGTACACTGCCAACACCAGCATGACGGTTTTCGTATGGTGTTGAAAAGCCAGCAATCCCCAAAAAGTCACGCCACCAAATGCCACGATATGTTGTATTTTATCTTTATAGAGTGAGACATTCTTTGCAGGAGCCATCTCCATCAGCAACAAATAGGTCAGCACCGCAAGGCAAATAATAAAAATGAGTTTGTAGGTATTTTTGTAAAACATGGGATTCCAGTTCTTTTTAGCGGCCCGCTGGCTGCCGTATGGCAGACTTTGGACGAAATGCTTTCACAACGGCTTCATCAGTCTCGAGATAAGGCATAGGCTGATCTGGTGTGGCAAGTAAATCGAGGCAATATGGCACTGCGGCAAAAATGCCCGGCACCAGTGAGTGACCATCTGGGTCTTTGAGGCCCTCCAGCGTTTCCTGGATGGATTTTGGCTGGCCTGGCAAATTGATAATCAGGCATTGCTTGCGGATGACAGCCACCTGGCGCGACAAAATGGCAGTAGGCACAAAACGCAGGCTAATCTGGCGCATTTGCTCGCCAAAGCCTGGCATCTCGCGGTCAGCCACCGCCAATGTCGCTTCAGGGGTGACATCGCGCAGCGCCGGACCGGTACCTCCCGTGGTCAATACCAGGTGGCATCCTTCTTCATCTACCAATTGCTTGATGGTATTTGAAATCGTCGCCTGGTCGTCTGCGATAAGACGGGTTGATAATGTATGTGGGGAGACCAGTGCCTGTGCCAACCAGGCGGTGAGCGTGGGGATACCCTTGTCTTCATAAACGCCTTGCGAGGCGCGGTCGCTGATCGAAACTAATCCGATGCGCGTGATGTCTTCTTGCATAACCTAGTAACAGGGGTCTGTGTTAATGTATGGGTACATCATAACATTACAACAAGACATTCGATCATGGAGAAGCCTATGAATATCCTGCGCCATTCTGGCCAGTCAGCCATTCCGCCCTTTGTGCGGCAAGTCTTTATCTCACTTTCATGGCGCAACCGTGTAAAACACGCGCTGATGATGATTGCGCTGGCATTCAGCCCTGCGATCCACGCAGAAGACAACCCTTACGCAAGCAGTTACCAGCCACAAAATCAGGGCAACCTGCATTCTTTACAGGCAAATCCTGAGCCGCAAATATTCAAGGGTACTCGCCGCGACGAAGACAACATCAAAATGCTGGAAAACGGCTATGACCTGATGGGCGCGAGCAGTTTTGAGTCGACCGAAGTGCCCGCTGACCTAGCGGTGAGTCATGGGCGTGCTATCCAGGCCGATAGCATCCTGGTCTATTTCAAAAAAGCGGGCAATACTACCCCGTCCTCCAAAATGGAGATGATCAAGGAAGCGGCCAAAACAGGCAAAGCGCTGACAGAAAAAGACATGGCAGTAGACCCCACTAAATACCGTTATTACGCGACCTATTGGGCAAAATTGCCGCCGCCAGTGTTAGGCGTACATGTGATCAAGCTGGTGCCGCGCAAGTCAGACAGTACGACCACCACTGAGCAAGTGGCCAGCAGTGCCGGGGTACGTGTGATCGCCGTCATACATGAGTCAGCAGCGGAGAAAGGCGGCGTGTTGCGCGGCGACCAACTGCTCGCGATTAACAAGGAAAAAGTAGAAGATGCCGCCCAGCTTTCCACCCTGGTGAGAAAATACCGTGGCAAAACCGCCACATTGAAATTAGAACGCGAGGGCGAACCTCTTTCTTTAGAGGTGCAATTGTAGAAAGCCCTTCTGAAAAACCAAAAAAATAACTAGAAAGCATTTTTGATGTTTGAAGCCACGTTTGACCATCAGGCAGCGAGAGAAGCTGCCGGTGACCTTGATGATATCCAGTTTTTACGGGCATTGTTTGATGATGTCCGCCCCAAGGTTTCCAGCGATATTGAAAGTGCTAGCAAAGGATTGCAGGCGCTGTGTTTTTTATTGCAGCAGCATCCGCAATATGTGGTCTCGCTGCGTAACAGCGTACTCCGCTTGCTGGATGAAAAAAGCGTCATTTCACTGTATTCAGAGCACGGCATTCAATCAGACCTCGGCTTCTTTACTGAAATCTACCGCAGGCTTTCGCATAAAATCTTGCCTGATGTCGCTGACCCCAAATATCTCAAAGATGTCTTTGGCCAGATTTTTCATCAAAACAGCGATGTAGACTGGGTGACGGGTATGCCGGACACGGTGTGGCAGGATTTCATGCAAACACTGGATATCAGCCAGGGTGATGCGCAACAACAGGAAAACTGTATTCAGGAACTCAAAGATGCGCTACAGGTGTTGTCGTTCCGGCTTTCGGCTTCGGGGCTGGATCCAGAGCTGATTTTGCAGCATGAAGACCTGGAATCGAATGTTTCGCCGTTTATCACGCAGAATATTGAAATCCAGAAATTCCTGGCGCTGGATACCGTGCAGGCTGAAGACATCCAGCACCTCTACAGTGTGCTCAAGCGTTGCGAGCAACTCACGCACGAAATCCGCAAGGAAAATGCCAATACCGGTACCAGCATTTCACTAACTGCCCTGTTGCAAAGAATTTTGCAGCAGATTCAGCGCATGCAGTTGCTGCTGGATATTTTGCACGGGCTGATCCTCAAACATGACGTCAGCCAGGCTATCACGCGCCTGCTCAAACAGCTAGTCGATGCCGAATGCAAGAAAAATAACCTGTCGGAATACTGGCGGCAGAATACCGAACTGCTGGCCTTGCGCGTGACGGAGAACGCCAGCCACACCGGCGAACACTACATTGCGCAACATCGTAATGAGTACTACAAACTGATGGGTTCCGCCATGGGGGCGGGTGTCATCATTGCGGTCATGGCCATGTTTAAAATCATCATCGCCAGCTATCATTTGCCGCCACTTACTGAAGCGATCCTGTTCAGCCTCAATTATGGCCTGGGCTTTGTCATCATCCATTTGCTGCATTTTACAGTCGCCACAAAGCAACCGGCCATGACGGCAGCCACCATTGCGTCTACCATTGATGACCATGGCCATGACAGTAAAAATATCCATAACCTGATTAATATCGTGGCACAAACCACCAGTAGCCAGACCATCGCCATTTTAGGCAATGTGGTGGTGGTGATTCCGGTGGCGATCCTGATTGACTGGTTGATCATGCAAGCGACCGGGCATCATTTTATTGGGGTAGAAAAAGCGCATGCCCTACTCGATAGCAATAATCCATTGATTAGCCTCACCGCCCTGTATGCTGCAGTGGCAGGCGTTTGCCTGTTCCTTTCCGGCCTGATTGCGGGTTACCACGATAACCTGGCAGCCTACAACCGCATCCCTGAACGGCTAGGCCACTTGCCATGGTTACAAAAACTACTGGGCAAGGAACGGCTGTGGCGGATTACTGAGTATATCCGGCATAACCTGGGCGCCTTGGC
>CAKZJM010000133.1 GCA_936943315.1 uncultured Methylophilus sp.
CGGGACATTGTCGCGGTGGAAACACCGGCGGCAGAGCCTGCCATTAATAATGAGAGCGTTGCTTTCAGTTTGTGGACCATTTCCGAGCTACGCTTGAGGAATCTGTATACCAAGTTGATGAACGATGGCTCCACCGGGGCCGAACTCAGGAAGAAAGAATATCTGCAGTATGTGAATAGCCGCAACAAAAAATGCGGCGAGCTGAGTTCACAATATGCAAAAAATATGAACGCGATGGATAAAGTGACTTTCAAAGAGGGTGACCTGGCAGTGCTGGAGTGCCATAGCGCTGAAAATACCAGTGAATTGAACCGCTTAAAGTTAATGGGCTACGATGGATAGCACTTTTTTAACGAAACGATTTAACGCTAGAACTCAAACGCCAACCCCAGGCTGAAATAGTTGATATTGGCATCCTTGGTGATGGGGCTATGGCGGGCCTCACTGCCGAGAAATATTTTTTCAGCATAACCTACCAGGTAGGTTTTCGGGCATAGGCTATAAGCACCCCACAGGCCGACTTCGGAGCTGAATACGCCCTGGTCAGGGTGGTAACTGGGATGATGTAACCTGCCGGAGAAGCGGTCTTTAAGGCCGTAGTAGGTTTCCATGGCACGCTGGTCGGCCAGCGTGCGCTGGGCAAAAACGCCGAGGTTGAGTTTTTCGTGTTCGCCGCCGTAAATGCCCGCAAAAACGCGCATGTCTAATTGCGAGCCGCGTGAAGTGTCTATGTCTTTTCTGTATCTCAACACGACATCAATCGGCATGGGGCCAATATTGTCCTCGTATTGCAAAAAAGCCCCGTAAGACATGCTGGGGTTAATCGAGAGAAACTTGAGTCCGTTTGAAAAACCGTTCTGGGTTCTGCCGTCTTCATAGGCCAATTGTGCGCCATAAGAGACGGTTTCATTGAGCGGTTTGCTGATGCCAGTTTCCAGGATGCCTTCGGTGGTGCGCAGAAACAGCAGGTTTTTTGTCAGTGACAGCACTGGGATAATACTCTCTGTGCTGCGGTCAGAGCCCAGGTAAGCGGGGCCGTACTGAACCACCGCACCTACCATATTGGGTTCATGTTCGTGCGCTGGCTCGTCGGCAAACACCGGCAGGTTGGCTGCAGCCAATAGTGATATTGCCAGCCATCGGGCCAGCGGATTGGTTAAAGAGTACTTAAACAACATTGTTAGGCTCTGAAGGTTTGATTTCTCGATTAAAGCGTACGGTCATGGTGGTGCCTGAGCCTTTGCCCGCCGAAGAGACTTCGATATTGGCACCATGCAAGATCACAATTTCTTTCACGATGGACAAACCCAGGCCGCTGCCTTCCTGTGAGTTATCGAGTACGCGATGAAATCTTTCAAAAACCGATTCATGTTCATTTGCCGGAATACCCACCCCGTTATCTTCTACCCGTAGCTCAACCATGTTGTGTAATGCTGCCAGGACTAGCGTCACTTTGCCACCTTCTGGCGTATAGCGGATGGCATTATCGAGCAAATTAAGCATCATCACTTTTAAACGCTGGCTATCGCCAAAGATCTCAAACTCAGCCGGTGAGGGATGCTCGCCCGCTTCAAAACCGAGGTCTATGTGTTTTTTTAAGGCAAAATGAATCACTTCTGCACAGGTTTCCTGTGCCAGCGTAAATAAGTTGACGGGCGCCAGTTCAATTACATTTGCCGCTTCAGGCTGATTATGCGAGAGCCGCAAAAGCTGATTCACGAGGTGGGTTAGTTTAAACACGCTTTCACTGATCATGACCAGCGGGCGCGTTTTTTCCTGTTTGAGGGCCAGTTCTACTTGCGCCTGTATGCCTGCAATTGGGGTGCGCAGTTGATGTGCCGCATCTGCAATAAATTGATTTTGTGCCAGGATCGCATTGCGCAAACGGCCCATCAGTAAATTGATGGAGTTAATCAGCACCTTGGCTTCTTCCGGCACTTTTTTCAACATGACCGGGTCAAGCTGTGTGCTGGACCGTTTGGCGATTTCTTCATTGAGTTCATTCAGGGGTTCCAGCCCCTTGGTCACGCTCCACAGCAGCATGGCCCCACAGGCCAGCATCAATATGAGCTGCGGCAGGATGATTGCCAGCAAAATGCGGCTGCGTAAATTATTGCGTTTATGCAGTGTTTCTGCGACGACAACAAAGTAGGGATGAGGCACATTTGCCTGCGCCTGGTACACACTTTTTACCGTGAGCAACCGGACACGTTCATGGTGAATGGCCGATGATTTAAAGCATTTGCTTTTTGCCAGGCCCTTGACGCGGAAAGGCAAGGGTAAGTTGCCGCTTAACAGTTTGCCGGTCGCGTTGTAGACCGCATAGTAGGTTTTGTCATATTGGTTAGAAAACAACACGCTTTCTGTTTCCTGGCTCATCCTGAAGGTCTCCGGGCTTTTGCCGGATTCATTGATCATGGCCACCACATCGTTTGCCATGTCTTCCATGCTGTCATCAAACGACTGGTTCACAAAATGGATCCCCACTTTGTACAGGATGGAGGTGTCCAACGGAATGAGCACGAACATGGGCAGGGTGACCCACAGGAACAGCTGTTTGCGTAAAGAATAACTCCCGCCGGAGCGGAAGAAACTATCCATGCGAGTGTTGTTCCATCATGTACCCCAGGCCCCGGATATTGGCGATGGTGACATTGCAATCGGCCAATTTTTTGCGCAAACGGTGCACGTATACCTCAATGGCATTGGTGCCGATGTCTTGATCCCAATTGCACAGGCTTTCAATCAGGGCGTCTTTGGTGACGACCTTGCCAAATTTGATCGATAACGTTTCCAGCAGAGAAAACTCCCTGGGTGAGAGCGAAAGTTTTTCGCCCTTCACAAACGCCATGCGCTCTTTGGTATCCAGCTCCAGTTCGCCAATGGCAATTTTGGATGAAAAGTGGGTATGCACGCGCCGGATTTGCGCGCGGATGCGGGCGGTTAACTCAGGCAAGCGGAACGGTTTGATCAGGTAATCATCGGCACCGGTATCAAAGGCACGCACAATGTCTTCAGGGTTATCGTTCGCCGTCAATACAATGACTGGCACGGGTTGCTTGCCCAGGCGCAAGCGCTGGATAAACTCAAAGCCGTTTAAAAAGGGCAAGCCCAGGTCCAGCAACACCAGGTCATACAGTTGCATTTGGGCCGCCAGCATGCCTTCTTTTCCATTGCGAAACCAGTCTACGGCATAGGTCGCATTGACCAGCGACTGGACTAAGGCATCGCCTAACACGACATCATCTTCTACCAAAAGTATACGCATGGATATTTGCCCAATGAGGTACTTTCGCTAGCTTGCACCAGCCTGACTTACAGATTGCTTACAGCGGAATGAAAGAAAAATGACTGTAAGTGTTTAGTAAGAATTTGGCTGCATGATGGGCACACCAAATTAATTTCGTCACTTTATTGCCGGAGGCCGAATGCAAGCAGCTGTCAAAAAATCAGGCGCCCCTCGCTGGATTTTTGCTTACTCATACTGGGATATTGTCCCTGTATGCGCCGGTGTGTTGCACCTGGTGGCCCTGCTGGCATTCTTTGTGAGTTTCAATCATTTGCCCTGGCAGCTGAGTGTGTTGTTTGGCCTGCTGTATGCGGTCAGCATCTCCTGGAACATCAATGGCATTGCCCACAACTTCATTCACAACCCTTACTTCAAGTCAGAAATTCTCAACCGACTGTTCAGCCTGATGGAGTCCATCACGCTGCTGTTTTCGCAAACTTTTTATGATGCCGTGCACAAGCGCCACCACATCGGGAACAGTGATCTGCCCGCCGAGGATGGCAGCACCATAGACTGGCTGTCGATTTACCGCTACGGGCACAACCAGCAGCCTGAAGGCGTGTGGGCTTATACCTTTAAAAGCTTTTTCCGCGATGAGCCGCAACAGATTTACCGCGAGATTCATAAACGCAATCCTTTTCTGGCCAACTTCGGCGTATTTGAAATCGGGGTGGTGATTGCGCTGGTAATCGCTGGCTTTTGGCTGAACTGGAAATTTATGCTGTTTCTGGTCCCGTTTTATTACTTTGGCCACAGCCTGTCTTCACTTAATGGCTATTACGAGCACTGGCGTGGCAACCCAAACCTGCCGATTGCCTGGGGGGTGAGTTGCTACAACCCGTTTTACAACTGGCTATGGTTTAACAATGGCTACCATGCCGAGCATCACTACCGGCCCAAGGTCCACTGGACGAAGATGGTCGAGTTGCACCGCCAGATCGCCGAGGAACAGAAGCGCGAGGGCGTGATGGTCATCGGCC
>CAKZJM010000134.1 GCA_936943315.1 uncultured Methylophilus sp.
CCGCGCTTGAATCTGACTTTGGCGGCGTAAGCTGGAAGTGCCTACCACGCTACCTTGAGGCAGCTCTTCCAGGCTGGCATACGTATTGGAGACAAACGCATCTCTAGGGTCTTCGCGCTCACCCGTCGCCGCCAGCGTAAACCCCTCGGGTAAATGCATGGGCACATCTTTCATGCTATGCACCGCCAAATCCGCGCGGCCGTCAGCCAGGGCATTTTCAAGCTCTTTGACAAACAGGCCTTTGCCACCAATGCGTGACAACGGTGAATCCAGAATCTGGTCGCCAGTGGTCGTCATGCCTAAAATGCTGACGTCACACTGGGGATACAAGGCCTGTAACCTGGCCTGGATATGCTTGGCCTGCCACATGGCGAGTGCGCTTTCACGCGAGGCAATTACGAGTTTGGCTGGAGGGGTCAATGTACTCACAACAAGGTTACCTATTGATAGATTTAGCGCGGTATTTTAGCACGGCATCGCCACGGGGCTGAGGCCAATCGCGGGATGAACCTTTTGCTCCCCAAGGCAGTCGGATTGAGTTATGCTGACACTTGCATAGCAACACGAAGTGGCTAAAAAGTCGCTATTCAACGATAAAATGGAGGACTATCCATGCAATACCAAATTGACATTTTTCTTTCTTCTCTCAATCAATTCTGGGTCGAACTGGTCCATTTTGTACCCAAATTACTCGCTGCCATGGTGATTCTGTTTTTCGGCTGGCTGGTCGCCAAAGCCGTCAGGATAGGCGTCAAACGCATTCTGGAACTGACGCATTTTGATACCTTTGCACAGCGGTCTGGCCTCGAAGAGTTCATGCGCAGTGCCAATTACAAAGTCACTTTAAGCGGCATTATCAGCGAAGTGGTCTACTGGCTGGTGATTCTGCTCTTTGTCATTACAGGCGCTAACTCGCTGGGCCTCAATGAAGTGGCGGCCCTGTTAAAAGAGCTGGCCAGCTACCTGCCACACATTATTGTCGCCATCCTGGTGGTGATTTTCGGCACCTTGTTTGCGCGTTTTATCAACCGCCTGGTGTTTGCCTGGTTGCATAGCATCAAGTTTGAGCAGGCATTGATCATCAGCACTTCCGCCGAATATTGCATACAGATTCTGGCGATTTTCATTGCCCTGGAACAATTGGGCATCGGCATGCAGCTCATCCATTCACTGTTTGTGATTGTGTTTGGCGCCGTGTTTTTGGCATTGGCGATCGCTTTTGGCCTGGGTGGCCGAGACTGGGCAGCCAAAGTGATTGATCAAGCGCAGAAGAAGAAATAAGGCTCAAAGAAATACCGAGAAAGCGCTCAATCAATGAGCGCTTTTTCAGGCAGCCTTGATCAGATGCTGGTGACGCCTGCTAACCACCAGTGTCTCCGGGATATCCTTGATCAACACCACCCATGCCGTTTCACCGGCCTCTTCCCCTGCTGAAATCTTTTGTTTTTCAAAGCCGCGAATCGCATCGCGTGCCACCAATGCGTTGCGGTGTATGCGCACAAATTGGCCGGCATAGGTCTGTTCAAGCTGGTTAAGTGAGCTTTCGAGCAAATAGCTTTTTTCGCGTGTGCGTACCGTCACATATTTCAACTCGGCGCGGAAATAAAGCACGTCTGCCAGCGGAATCAGTAGCACCTTGCCGCGCTCTTGTATGCTCAAATGATCATGCGTTTGCTGCAATGACTGCAAGGCTTCTGACTGCTTAACCTGCAAGGGCCGCGCTTTGGCCAGCGCGGCGGCCAAGCGCTCACTGCGTATGGGTTTGAGTAAATAATCAATCGCATTCAGGTCAAAAGCCTGCACGGCATAATGATCATACGCTGTGGTAAAAATCAGGTTGGGTGGTTGCGTCAACCCGCGCAGGTGTTGCGCGAGTTCGATGCCATCCATCACAGGCATGCGGATATCCACCAACGCAATATCCACGTTAACCTGCTGCAACAGCGCCAAGGCTTCGACGCCATTGCCAGCTTCACCGGCCACGTCGTAGCCACCCACATCGCCCACCAGGTCACGCAAGCGTTGCCTGGCTAGTGGCTCGTCATCCACAATCAATAATCGCTGCCTAGCCATGCACCACCTCAGACATCGGCCGCGTTGGGATCAGGATTTCAACGATATAGCGCTGGTCGGCTTCATACTGCCTTAACTGCGCCTCCAGGTCGTAATGCAGGCGCAACCGTTCGCGGATATTCTTGAGCGCCATTTTGTTGCCGCCAGATTTGTCACTGCGCGGTGACAGCGGGTTGCTGATACGCAACAGCAAACTCTTGCCGCTTGGCCGTATTTCAATATGAATCAGGCCGCCTTGCGATTGTGGCTCAATGCCATGATAAACCGCGTTTTCCAGCAAAGGCTGCAAAATCAGCGGCGGGATCATGATGTCGGGGGGCACTTCAGACAATTGCCAGTCAACTTGCAAGCGCTCGTCCAACCGCAATTTTTCGATGTTGAGGTATTGCTGGCATAAGGCGATCTCCTGCGACAACGGCACCAGGTCACGGTTGTCGGCCATGAGTACCCGGAACAACTCTGCCATATCCTCCAGCGCGTTTTCGGCACGCTGTGGCTGGCTGCGGATGAGCGATAGCGCGGCGTTGAGGCTATTAAACAGGAAATGTGGCCGGATACGCGCCTGTAAGGCCTGCAATCTGGCCTCGGCAATGGCTGGTGAGTAGGCGCGTTGCAGTAAATCCAGGTAATACAAACACACCAGTACATCCGCCACACATAACAACATCAATTGCCAGACTTGTGCCGTCGCTAGAGGCGTAATCCAGCGATCATAGGCAACCGCAGACAACGCGGTCAGGCTGATCGCCAGCACGAAAATGCTCGCCAATGCCAACCGGTAAGGCCAGCGGCTGATCACCGGGTAAGCCAGTGTCAGCGCACCCATCACCAGCAACAGGGGCGGCGCCCACTGGCTGCCAACTTGCGCCAGGTCATTCAGCCACGAAGACACATTCCAGCCGGACTGGCCGTCATAGACTGTGAGCAGCGCCAGCAAACAGAGATGCAGCAACAATACACGCAAGTGTATGCCCAGATTGCGGAAATTGGGGATGCGGCTAGTTTTACGCACAGCGTGATGTTCATTTATAATGTGGCTCCAGCATCATAAGTATTAAGTGCCACTGGCGCAAGCCGCGACCCGTGTACCCATTTTGGCAGAAAGAATTTTTGCTTTGACAACTCCGCAATCCAACACACAGTCTTCACTACACCAAAAAGACCAGGCATGGTCCGGCCGCTTTAACGAGCCCGTGGCCGAACTGGTCAAACGCTACACCGCCTCTGTCGATTTCGACAAACGCTTGGCCGCATTCGATATCCAAGGTTCGGTTGCACATGCCACTATGCTGGGTGAACAAGGCATTATTTCGGCACAGGATGTAGAAGACATTAAACGTGGGCTGGGCGAAATTCTCACCGAAATTGAAGCCGGACAGTTTGAGTGGCTGCTGGACCTGGAAGATGTACACCTGAATATCGAACGTCGCCTGACCGAAAAAATCGGCGATGCCGGTAAGCGCTTACACACCGGCCGCTCACGCAACGACCAGGTGGCGACTGACGTGCGCCTGTGGCTGCGCAGCGTGGTCGATGACAGTATTGCAGGCATCCGCGCGCTGCAAACCTCGCTGCTGGATCTGGCCGAGCAACACGCCGCCACCATCATGCCGGGCTTTACGCACCTGCAAGTAGCGCAACCCGTCACCTTCGGCCATCACCTGATGGCCTATTTTGAAATGCTTAACCGCGACGCCGAGCGTTTTGCCGATGCGCGTAAACGCATCAACCGTCTGCCCCTAGGTGCAGCGGCACTGGCTGGCACCAGCTATCCGATCAAGCGTGAACGCGTCGCCGAACTGCTAGGCTTTGACAGCGTCTGCCAGAACTCGCTGGACGCCGTCTCTGACCGTGATTTCGCTATTGAATTTAACGCGGCCGCTTCATTACTCATGATGCACCTGTCACGTTTCTCCGAAGAACTGATTTTATGGATGAGCCCCAGATTCGGCTTTATTGATATCGCCGACCGCTTCTGTACCGGCTCTTCCATAATGCCGCAAAAGAAAAACCCTGACGTGCCAGAACTGGTGCGCGGCAAAACCGGCCGCGTCTATGGCCACTTAATCGGTTTGCTGACTTTGATGAAAGGCCAGCCACTGGCCTATAACAAAGACAACCAGGAAGACAAAGAACCGTTGTTTGACGTGGCCGACACCTTGCTGGTGACCTTGCAGATTTACGCCGACATGCTGAGCGGCATCACCGTCAAAGCCGACAATATGCGCCAAGCCGCGCTAGAAGGCTTTGCCACAGCGACTGACCTCGCCGATTACCTGGTGAAAAAAGGCATGCCGTTCCGCGATGCACACGAAGTCGTTGCCCATGCCGTCAAAGCCGGCGTCGAATCAGGCCGTGACTTAGCCGAATTCAGCCTGGCTGAGTTGCAGGCGTTTAGTGCCACCATCAGCGACGACGTGTTTGAAGTGCTCACACTCGAAGGCTCCGTCGCCAGCCGCAACCACACCGGCGGCACCGCGCCAGAGCAAGTGCGCCGTGCCATTGCACAAGCCAGGCAACAATTAGGCAGCTGATGAGCCACAGCCACCATCTACCGAGTAAGCGCAAATCATACCCGGTCATGATGATGGGGCTGTTACTAGCCGTTAGCCTGTTGCTGATCAACCAGCATAGCGATGCCGCATTAGGCATCGCCAACCCCAAGCACGAACAAGCCATGTTATGGCCGCTATTGCCGGGTGAAAGCGTCAACAGCCTGGCAGCCAAACTCTACCCGCAGAGCCCGGTGTTGCAACAACGCTTTGTGCAGCAATCCATCACGTTAAGCCGCAGCCGCGGCATCCTGCTGCGCCCCGATGAGCGTAGCAAAACCGCGCAACTCATTGCGGTCCCCAATGCGCAAACCCTGCACACCCTCACCCACCGCATCAAAAAAGCCGATGAAATCGACACCGAAGCATTTGTCACTCCAGGGCTGGTCATGAGCGTGCAACTCACGCAGGATGCACAACAGTCAGGCTGGCATTGGCCCAAGCTCACACTGCCCGCGCTGCACTTGCCAGAAGGGCTCTCGTTAAAAGGTTATTCTTTTTCTGTAGGGCATTTGACGGAACGCATTGGAGCAGTGAAATCACATATTGTGGAAACCTATCAGGCTAATGCACGCGCGATTGCGCGGACGCCGGTAAAACGGCTTTATCAGACACCGCAATTGGCGGTGATTGTGGTGAGTGCGTTGTTATTGCTGGGGTTGAGTTTGGCTTGGGGGATTTTGGAAGAGCGGCGGGATAAGCGGTAAGTTTTTTGTAGTCTAAACAAATTAGTGCCACTCTTAATTGCTGTTTAGCTGGATTAATTAATCATTTATTTCGCCTCTTGGCGACCATTCTTTCTTATGCTTGTCCATAAGAAAGAAGGCAAAGAACAAGACAC
>CAKZJM010000135.1 GCA_936943315.1 uncultured Methylophilus sp.
GACTCACTTAAGAAACAACACGCTAGCGCATATGACACCTCCGATGATTTTAGATATTGAAGCCTCAGGCTTTGGCGCGGGTAGCTACCCGGTCGAAATCGGCTATGTCGATGCGGCAGGTAAGGTATGGAGTGCGCAAGTCCAACCGCATGCCGACTGGTTGCATTGGGATAAAGAGGCTGAAAAACTGCATCAGCAATCCCGCCAGTCACTGGAGGCACACGGTCAAACCGCCTTTGAAATCGCCTCACACCTAAACCGCGTGTTTGCACGCCAGACCGTGTATACCGATGGCTGGTATCAGGACTTTGTCTGGCTACATGCCTTGTATGAAGCGGCTGGCTTGACGCCTCACTTCAAACTTGAAGATTTGAGCTTAACCTTGAGCCCCGAGCAAAAAGCCCTGTGGCATGACACCAAGCAGGATGTACGGGACACCATGGCATTACAGCCGCACCGTGCCTCCACCGATGCCAAAGCCTTGCAGCTGACCTGGCTCAAAACAGCGGAATTGACCGCCGCCCTCACTGAATAGCCGTCCGCCATATCTTCAGCGCGCAGACTTCGGTAGACTGTCGCCAACCCTTTTCCTTTCTTTCCTTTGTTCACCATGTTGCCTGCACGCCAATGGGATATTTTTTGCAAAGTCGTCGATAATTTTGGCGATATCGGTGTTTGCTGGCGCCTGGCTTGCCAATTGGCAGATGAGCATGCGATTAATATCCGTCTGTGGGTGGATGATCTTGCGCTCGCGCAACGCTTTGCCGGGGCAGGGCATGCAGCCATACAGTTAGAGCATTGGCAGGCACAAACCAATTTTTCTGAATCGGCACCAGTGGTGATTGAAACCTTTGGCTGCGGCTTGCCAGAAGCCTATCAACAACAGATGCTGAAACGGTCCTCTATTTGGATCAATGTCGATTATTTATCGGCTGAACAATGGGTAGAAGGTTTTCATGCCCAGCGCTCACCACAAGCCAACGGCCTGGTGCGCCATTTCTTTTATCCCGGCTTTACCCCATTGACGGGGGGGCTGCTGAGAGAAGCCAGTTTGACGACCTTGCAAACGCGCGCCCGCTGGGAGGATTTAGGACTGGCTCCCGCCGCTGACAAACGTTCCGTCTCGCTATTTTGCTATGCGCATGCGCCGTTGGCGGCCTTGGTGGATAGCCTGCAACAGTCGGCCCAGCCACTCAGAGTGTTTGTGCCCCAACCGGTGGCGCCTCTGCTGGCATCCGTGCTAGGTGTGTCTGAGTTGCAGATGGGCCAATCGATTCAGCGCCAGCAATGCGAGTTCATGACGATCCCCTTTTTATCTCAGGCCGACTACGACCGCTTGCTTTATTTATGCGATGTCAACTTTGTGCGCGGCGAAGACAGCTGGATTCGTGCCTTATGGGCAGGCAAGCCCATGATCTGGCTGCCGTATCAACAAAGTGAAGAGACGCACCTGCGCAAGCTGGAAGCCTTTATGCAGCATTACCTGGCGCTGGCTGATCAAGCCACCGCCACCATCTTGCGCGAGGCCATGCAGGCGTGGGCGCAAGGTGATTGGCAAGTCAGGCATTGGCAGGCATTGATAGACTATTTTCCGCAGGTTTCACAACACGCCATGGCCTTTAAAGTACAGCAATCGCAACAAGTAGATTTGGTGACTAACATGGTGATTTTTATTGAGAATTTGCAAAAAAATCGGGTATAATGCGCGGCTTTATTATTCCCACATTCAATTAAAGGCATTGTATGAAAATCGCTCAGGACTTACGCGTAGGCAACGTGATCATGATTGGTAATGATCCTATGGTTGTAGTGAAAGCCGAATACAACAAATCCGGCCGTAACTCAGCAGTCGTAAAAATGAAAATGAAAAACTTGTTGACTGACGCGCCTAGCGAGAACGTCTATGCCGCGCAAGATAAGTTTGATGTGATTGTGCTGGAAAAGAAAGAAGTGACTTTTTCATACTTTGCAGACCCAACCTATGTGTTCATGGACGCTGAATACAACCAATATGATGTGGACGCTGAATTCATGGAAGAGGCCTTGCCTTACCTGGAAGACGGCATGCCCTGTGAAGTGCGTTTCTACGAAGGTAAAGCAATTTCTATCGAACTGCCAACCACTGTGGTCCGTGAAATCACTTACACCGAGCCAGCTGTGAAGGGCGATACTTCCGGTAAAGTCATGAAACCAGCCAAAATCGCTTCCGGTTTCGAAATCCCGGTGCCACTGTTTGTCAACCAGGGCGACAAGATTGAGATCGATACACGTACTGGTGAATACCGTAACCGTGTCATGAAGTAATCGATTGCTCGTGAGAGACCAAACCCCGGCGCATACCGGGGTTTTTTATTGCCTGTGAATTGCGTGCTTGGTGTGGGGGAGGCGTGCCAGGGAAATCTTGGCTGCATTATCGGGAATCATTCACTATTTGCCTTGAAAATTTTTACCTGACAATCGCTGACAGCTTTACATCATTTCAACATGGGGGGATGCAATGCGTCGTCAGCACATTAATCACACAACAATTTTCCTCACGTCATTATTCACGGCTGGCGTTTTACTGGTCAGTGTGCATGCGGGCGCAGAGGCCGACCCCAGGTCACTCAAGCATCCCTTGATCGGTTATTGGGAGTCCAGGTTGCCGGAAAGTGGTTGCCTGGAAAGCTACTGGTTTAAAGAGGATGGCACCGCAGTATTTACCAGCGGTGATGAGCAACTGGAAGCCCGCTATGAGGTCACACCACAACCGGATGCACAGGGCTTCTTCAAGCTGAATCATCAGGTCACGCTGACGAATAAGGCACTCGACTGTACCCGGCAAACCTCTGAGGTGAATACACAGCAAACCAGCTTTTTGCTGTTTAAACCCGATGGCAGCAGTTTTATCTCCTGTGATAACGATGATCCCGCGCTTGAAAGCTGTTTTGGGCCTATCGAGTTAAAAAATAACGCCACCAGAAGTTTGCCTTAAAGCCGATTGCCTGCGCGTATGTGGCCAGTTAACGTGAGATTGCCTAGGCGGCTGGCGCCTTGTCTGGTGGCTTGTGTTGCGTTGACTTTAGGGCCGCCAACCCAGGCCATTATTCATGGGCTCACTTTTCCCGGCACGGCGATTTCTACAGTCAAGTTAAGTATCCAGCATGCCCATTTTTTGCAGTCTGTTGAAAAGTGGGAATATTACAGTTCGATGTGCAGTGCAGTGATTGTGGGCTTGAAGCCACTGACTTTACTCACGGCGGCACATTGCCTGAAAGAGGTGCGTTTAGACAGCCCGCAAGGCTTGCCCATGCTTTCTATCGCTCAGCCGGAGTTACTCGGCATTGAAGAGGTCAGCCTCCGGCAGGCGTTCTACCGGCCTTTTGAGACTGTTTCAGAAGATTTGACCCAAGACCTGGCGGTGCTGGTGTTCGATGCCAAAGTCAACAGCCTGATCCAGCCGCTGCCTATTCGCGTCGATGATGAAATCCCTTCAATGTTGATGATTTGCGGCTATGGCAGAGGGTATGGTGAAGCTGACACCCGCCACCCCCGCTGCGGTGAGCGCAAGCCGGTGCGTGATTTATCAGATTTTTATCAGGTACTCCCCAAAACTTACCGGGATATGGATGAAATGTTGCACCTGCAAGCGCAAACCCAGTTCGCTTATACACAAGAGCTGGTGCATGCCGAAAAGGCGCTATTGGCGGTGAACCGTTTAAACGAGGCAGATCAATATGACCACACAGTGCCTATGCCGACAGTGGGCGATTCGGGGGGGCCTTGGCTGGTGATTAATGCGAAAGGACAATATGAGTTATTGGCGATTACCAGTCTGGTCGAGCGCTTTTACAACCCCAGCGCCAACTGGCCGTTTTTTCAAAAGCAGGTGCCGCTTTCTGAATACCCTTATGTCGCCTATGGCTTGCGGCTTAGCCATCCTGAAGTCATGGGATTTTTACAATATGCGCAGCATAGCGGTGCCGATATCCGTTTTACCTCGGCACCGTTATTTCCACATGTTGGCCGCCCTTAATGGCAGGCGCGGCTAGTCTGTGGTCAGGCATTCAGTTTGGCATTGATTTCTTGTTCGGCTTGCAGCCAGTGGCTCATGTGGTCATGACCAAAACCATGCTTCTCGGCAATGTAATAAGCTGCAACTTCAATCATCTTGTAGCGTTCTTCACTGGTGATGATGGCTGGTTTCACGGATTTCTTGCGGGTTGCTGCCGGTTTTGCAGTTTTGCTCACGGCGCTTTTAGGCGCTGCTTTTTTTGCAGCAGTGGTTTTCTTTGCGGATGTGTCAGAGGTCTTGCTAGTTGCCATACAGTTCTCCTTGGTCTAGAGGTAAGTAAAGTAGCCGGGCTTGTGGCCCTCGAGTGTTTATATTAGGCAGTCCGGCAATGAGCGTCAAGCGTGTCATGCCATGATAAGCGATTGTTTTATCAGTTAATTTAATATACATCAAAGAAAGGGTAGTTCTAGTATGGGTTTTTTGAGGGTGTTGCTTCTGATGGTGCTTGCTTTGGAAATCTTCAGTTCTGCCTGGGCAACAGATGCTACGCAACGCAATGCTTTAAAACCCGCGAGCCATTCCTCCAAAAAAACAGATAAGCAGACCGCTCAAGCCAGCAAGGGGCAGCTACCAAAGCAAATCATGTCAGCACATACTGAAGACTTGCGGGCATTGATGCTGGCCTTGTACGAGGCGCATCCTGAAGAGTTGGCTAAAAGTACGGCGATGGGGCCTAGGGAAATGACAGAGTGGGTGTTTGATGGCAAGTTTGGCTGGCGCTTTGACGCGTTACGAAGCATGCAAGATCAGCAAGCGCTAAATTTGCTTTTTGATGAGCAGTTTCAAGGCGATCACGTGCTGGCTTTGGTAGCCGGACTGGAGACCAGCCTGTTTCATGGCTATGGCGCAGAAAACGAATTTGCTATTCCCACCGAACAGGAGTCGTCAAGCATGCAAACCTTATCCTGTACGTTGCGTGATTTTCAAACACGCTATCATGCGTTGATGAATGGTCCCAAGTCCGTTCCAATGTTGCAGCAGACGGCATCACAACAGCTTGTTTCCTCTACGCTGCAGGGGATATTGCTGCGCATCCCATTTTCACGCGGACAGCCTTGTACGTGATGCTTGCAACCTGGGCATATACCTGCAAATTGCCTGATCAGGCTTCCCAATCAGAGCGTTTTATGTTGTAGTGCATGCGTTTTGTATTGCATTGAGAGCCCCATGTATAAAAAAGCCCTGACTTCGCTCACCATCCTGTTTTTCATGATGGGGTTTATCACCTGTTTAAATGACATTCTGGTGCCTTACCTCAAAGCGATTTTTGCGCTGACGTATAGCCAGGCTGCGCTCATTCAATTCTGTTTTTTTGCCGCCTATGGTCTGACCTCCATCCCCTTTAGCAAGTTGATTGAAAAAATGGGCTATCAAAAAGGCATGGTCATTGGCTTTGCCTTGGCTGC
>CAKZJM010000136.1 GCA_936943315.1 uncultured Methylophilus sp.
TTCAAGCCATAAGGCACAATATTGAACAATTTACCGGACAGGTTGGCTGGAGAACCGTGCGTCAAATGACCACCGTGGCCCAGGTTCATGCCCATGACGGTATCGCCTGGTTTCAGGATAGAAAAATACACAGCCTGGTTAGCTTGCGAACCAGAATGGGGTTGTACGTTGGCATATTCCGCGCCATACAAGGCCTTCAGGCGGTCAATCGCCAATTGCTCAACTTGGTCAACAAACTCACAACCACCGTAAAAACGCTTGCCTGGATAGCCTTCTGCATACTTGTTCGTCAGTTGCGAACCCTGCGCTTCCATCACCGCAGGGCTGGTGTAGTTTTCAGAGGCAATCAGTTCGATGTGCTGATGCTGACGTTCCACTTCGGAAGAAATCATTTTGGCCAAGGCCGGGTCTGCAACGCTTAAGTTTCTTGAAAAGCTAAACATGACGATCAAGTTTCCGTATTCACAAAAATAAAGCGTGATTTTACCATGAGCGCCTCCTGCATGCATCTTTCAGCGTCTATCGTGCGCTCGCATTGCCCCGCTCGCACCAATTCGGTGCACTCAATTCAGCAGTTGATGTATGTAAATCAGGCCCTAAAAATTGAAAAATTCAGTATCTATATGATTTTTATATATTTATTTAACTTGGCACGGCTTATGCTTAATAAGAACCGTAAGCGTATCTCCAAAATCGCTCCCTAAACCCAACTTCGGTTGGGTTCTTTTTTGCCCTGTCACTGCGCGTTTAAAGGATGAGCCTTTTGACTCCCTGGGCTTTTGCCTTGGCGCGTTTTTAATTGCTGCAACGTTTGCTGGCACCCTACATCGTCTGGCGCATCGGCACGGCTGCCAGGATCCAGGAAAGGCAGAATGGCCGCAAAAGGATTGATCAGCGCAAGTAGCACCCCTCCTGCGACGCGGGCAGCAATCGGGCCTGGGCTTAATGACACTTGCGGATCCACAAAAGGCCCGGTGACCAGAATGGGGGAACGCACCGTAAACGGGGAAAAGTTTTTCGGGCTGGCCTGCAATTTCAGGTTGAGCTGCTCTTGGCCCAGATTCACCTCTCCCAACACATTGACGGTGGTGACCGGGGTGTCAATCAAGGCCGCATCTGGGGTCATCACGCCCTGCTTGGCCCGCCAACCCATCACGGCACATTGCATAGGCAAGGGTTGATCGCCTTTAATCAGCACGCCTACGGCCTGGGCAATATCCAGCCCCGCGGCTTCCACCAGCAAATGCGAAACCTCACCCTCGCGCACCATCAGCGCCACTTGTCCATCAAGCGACTTCAGTAAGGCGGCCGTGGAGCGGCCATGGCCTTGCAGTTTTGCCTTACCGGTTAATTTTCCTGAGATATAGGCGGGCGCGGCATTGGCTGATTGATCTTTATCCGGCGGTGCCTGCTTGCTGGGCTGTGGCTTGGCTTGCGCAGAGGCCTTCTCAGCTTTATCTTTTTTAGGTTGTACTTTAAGCCATTGTTCCAGCCGGATATCACGAACGGCCAGTTGAATCTCCCAATCCGGCGCGGGTGGCGGTGACAAATCGGTATTGGTTGAATCATGGGCATCAATGCTCAATGCACCGGAGAGACTGCCTTGCGCTGTGTTGGCCTCAAGATCTGCCAGGCTTAATTTGTGTTTAATCAGCGTCAGATGCATTTTCAGTGGCGCGATGGGTTGCCTGAAAGCGTTACCTAAATCGACCGCATCCAGATGCACCTCAATATCGGCATTCATGCGGCCATAGGTGGCAAAATCCAGGGGCTCATCAGGAAACAATTTGCCCGGATGTGCGTTGGCGGCATTGTCTTGCGCCGCACCAAAGGCAGGTGCCAGGTCGGCCAGCATCAATAATGAGCCTTGTAATTTCCCTGTCAGCATAGGGATTTCAGGCGCGAGATCATAGACAAACTGACCGGACAAGCGGCTGCGCCCTACTTTGGCGGAAGGAATGTTGACCTTCCA
>CAKZJM010000137.1 GCA_936943315.1 uncultured Methylophilus sp.
GGTGGGGATCAATGAGCTCATGTGAGTGTCCTTAAAAAAACAGCGCGAATATACATCCGCGCTGCTTGTTTACCAAAGGCGTTATTTACGCATCGCCTTTTCAGAAGGCGTCATTGCCTCCGCGTACATCGGACGGGAGAACAGACGCTCTGCGTATTTCAACAGCGGCGAGGCCTGGTTGGGCAATTCAATACCGTAATGACCCAGGCGCCACAACAATGGCGTGATCGCCACATCAAGCATGGAGTACTCATCACCCATCAAATAACTTTGCTTGCCGAAAATAGGCACCAGTTGCGTCAGGTTATCACGCACCACTTTACGCGCTTTGTCTGCCGTTTCTTCATCGCTGGATTCAATATCCTTGATGTGGCTAAACAGGTCTTTTTCAAAGTTGTAAAGAAACAGTCTGGCACGGGCACGCATGACCGGATCAGCAGGCATCAGCTGCGGGTGCGGAAAACGCTCATCAATATATTCATTGATGATATTGGCTTCTGACAACACGAGGTCGCGCTCAACCAGCACCGGCACTTCGCCATACGGATTCAAAATGGCCAGGTCTTCGGTCTTATTGGTCAGGTCAACGTCAATGACTTCAAAGTCCATGCCTTTTTCGAACAATACGATACGGCAACGGTGACTGTAAGGATCAACAGTACCCGAATACAATCTCATCATAATTTATTTTCCCTATAAAAAAAGACACCAAGGCCTCACGCCTTGGTGTCGGACTTGGTTGGTGGTTAGCGTATATCTTTCCAGTATTCCGCTTTGATTTTTTTAACCAAGACAAACAGCACAGACAGGAACAGCAATACCACAACACCAATCCACAGACGGGATTGCTTGGCTGGCTCAGCCATGAATGCCAGGAAGTTGGTGAGATCACCCACAAATTGGTCATATTGGATTCAACTTACCTGCTTTTTCCAGTTTCAATGTATGCGTTTCATGATCCAGCACCTGCACGCCCTGCAACTCGTACAACACATGCGGCATGGCAACTTTGTCAAACACCTGATTGTTCCAACCGGTAGGGCGAGTGTCATCCTTATAGAAGCTACGCAGGTAGGCATAAACCCAATCGGCGCCACGTGCACGCACTTCAACGCTTAAATCTGGCGGTGCAGCACCAAACCATTTTTTAGCATCTTTAGGGTTCATGCTGATACGCATGGTTTCGCCCACTTTTTCACCGGCAAACAGCAAGTTGTCCTTGATTTGCTTGTCGGTGAGGCCGATATCCTGCAAACGGTTATAACGCATATAGTTCGCGCTATGGCAGTTTAAGCAGTAGTTCACAAAAATCTTGGCACCACGCTGCAATGACGCTTTATCTGTCATTTTGATGGGCGCCTTGACGTCAATATGCACTTCATTCGCCATGGCAATGCCGGAAGCCAGCATTGCCAGGCTTGCAAATGCCTGAATAAACCATTTCTTCATCATTTGTATGTCACCCTTTCTGGCACTGGCTTGGTTTGGTCTTTTTTGGTGTACCAAGGCATCAACGCAAAGAATGCGAAGTACACGACAGCACAAATACGGGCAAGGACGGTGGCACGGTCTGCGCGACCCAGCCATGACCCGAATTGGCCCCATACATCCCCAGGCACGGTACCCAGGTAACCCAGGATCACAAAGCTGATGACGAATGCAGCCAGCCAGCGCTTATACAATTTGCCGCGGTAGCGAATAGATTTCACCGGACTCTTGTCCAGCCATGGCAAGAAGGCAAACGCTACCACTGACAAGCCCATGGCAACCACACCAGGGAATTGTGAAATACCGATAGGAGGCACCGCACGCAGAATGGAGTAGTACGGCGTGAAATACCAGACAGGTGCAATATGCGGAGGTGTTTTCAGCGGATCTGCCGGGATAAAGTTGTTCGCTTCAAGGAAGTAACCGCCCATTTCCGGCATAAAGAACACAATGGCAAAAAACACCATCAGGAACACCACCACACCGACCATATCTTTTACGGAGTAGTAAGGATGGAAAGGAATACCATCTAAAGGGATGCCTGTTTCTTTGTCTTTATTCTTTTTGATTTCGACGCCGTCCGGGTTATTTGAGCCCACTTCATGCAAAGCCACAATGTGGACTGCCACCAGACCCAACAGCACCAGCGGCAAAGCAATCACGTGGAAAGCAAAGAAGCGGTTCAAGGTCGCGTCAGACACAAGATAGTCGCCGCGCAACCACTCAGACAGGTCTGGACCAATAAATGGCACAGTGGAGAACAGGTTCACAATTACCTGTGCACCCCAGTAGGACATCTGTCCCCATGGCAACAGGTAGCCAAAGAAGGCCTCACCCATCAACACCAGGAAAATACCCACACCAAACAACCAGATGAGTTCACGCGGATTGCGGTATGAACCGTAAATAATGCCGCGGAACATATGCAGGTAGACCACCACAAAAAACATGGATGCGCCCGTAGAGTGCATATAACGAATAATGTTACCGCCAAACACATCACGCATAATGTATTCAACCGAAGCAAACGCTAACTCAGCATCTGGCTTGTAGTTCATGGTCAGGAAGATACCGGTAACAATTTGCAGCACCAGTACCAATAAAGCCAGCGAACCAAAGAAATACCAGAAATTGAAGTTTTTAGGCGCGTAGTACTCGGTGAGGTGTCCCTTGATGGTACTGGTCAGCGGGAAACGGGCATCGACCCAATCCAGCACGCCAGCGGCAATTGGTTTTTTATTTGTTGCCATGATATTTAAGCCTCCGCCTTCTTGTCTTCACCCACCAGCAAAGTGGTGTCTGTCAGGTATTGGTGAGGAGGGATTAACAGGTTTTTAGGCGCTGGAGACCCCTTGAACACGCGACCGGACAAGTCAAACTTGGAGCCGTGACAGGGGCAGACGAAACCACCATCCCACTCGGCCGTTGCCACAAAGTTATCGTTAGGTGAGCAACCCAGATGCGTACATGTCCCCAACATCACCGCATACTCAGGCTTGATCGCGCGATCTTTGTTTTTGCAATACTCAGGTTGCTGAGGCACTTCCAGGTTAGGATCAGACAACTGATCATCATGCTTGGCCAGCTTGGCCAGCATTTCTGGCGTACGGCGTACAATCCAGACTGGCTGACCGCGCCATTCAGCGGTCATTTTTTCGCCTGGCTTCAGCTTGCTGATATCGATTTCCACAGGCGCACCCGCCGCCTTTGCACGCTCGCTTGGCAGCATGCTACCAACAAACGGCACCGCTACTGCGGCCACACCGACAGCACCGGTGGCAGCCGTGGCTTTCACCAAAAAGTCGCGTTTTTGCAAATCCACCTCAGATGGCTGGCAAAACGACAAACAGTTGTTGTCAATTTTGTTTTCTGACATTGGCTTCCTTAATCTACCCTTTTGAGGTAACAGTGAGATCAAAACTTGAGTCGCGATTATACATTTTTCGCACAAACAAGCCAAATTTAATTCAATAAGTCATTGATATTAATCAGTTAAATGGGATTATCCAGCTCAATATAAATATGCTCAATCCCATATTTTTCAGCAATCCACTGGCCCAGGGCCTGTACGCCGTAACGTTCAGTCGCATGATGCCCGGCAGAGAGATAAGCCGTCCCGGTTTCATTGACCGTATGCCAAGTTTGTTCTGAGACT
>CAKZJM010000138.1 GCA_936943315.1 uncultured Methylophilus sp.
GGTGCGTGCCCACTTGCGCGGCAATGTGCAGGCCCCCGTGGTGTCTACCCAAATTCAGCAAGCCATTGCCCCGGTATTGCAGCACTTACCGGCGGGCGTGACGGTGGAAACCGGCGGTGCCATTGAAGAGTCGGCCAAAGGGGCACAATCTGTCGCCAAAGGCGTGCCGCTGTTTTTAGCGGCGGTGTTTACCTTGCTCATGCTGCAACTGCGCAGCCTCTCCAATACGATTCTGGTGGTGCTGACTGCCCCGCTAGGCATGATAGGCATTACCTTCGCCTTGCTGATTTTTAACATGCCGTTCGGTTTTGTGGCCATGCTAGGCAGCATTGCGCTCTCAGGCATGATCATGCGTAACTCTGTGATTCTGGTCGACCAGATCAAACAGGATATCGCCGAAGGCGCCTCGCTGGAGCAAGCCGTGGTGCAGTCGACCGTACGCCGCTTCAGACCTATTGTGCTGACGGCCGCCGCAGCGATTCTCGCCATGATCCCGCTGACGCGCAGCGTGTTTTTCGGGCCGATGGCCGTGGCCATCATGGGTGGACTGGCCGCAGCCACCATACTCACCATTTTGTTTGTGCCTGCACTGTATACCTTCTGGGCCGGATTCACGGCCAGGGTCATGCAATCAAGGCGCAATAAACTATAATAAGGCTTTAACCGCACATTTGGGATTCGACATGACAGATCACGCCACCGCACGTTTTAACATGATTGAGCAACAGATCCGCACCTGGGAGGTGCTGGACCCGCAAGTGCTCGCTACCTTGAACAATACGCCACGTGAAGCCTTCGTTCCTGAAGCCTACCGCGGACTGGCATTTGCCGATATCGAAATCCCGCTTGCGCACGGCCAGCAAATGCTCAGCCCAAAAATCGAAGGCCGTTTTTTACAGGCCCTGCAATTACAGGCCAAAGATAAAGTGTTGCTGATCGGCGCCGGTAGCGGCTACCTGGCAGCTTTAATGGCGCAACACTGTGCACAGGTCACCGCACTGGAAATCTTTGCTGACTTGGCCGCACTGGCGACGCAAAACCTGACCAAACAAGGCATACAAAACGTGCAAGTGATCGAGCTTGATGGCCATACCGGATACGAATCCCAGGCGCCGTACGACGCCATCGTGTTTACTGCATCCAGCCCGGTCGAGCCTGAAGGCGTACGCTACCAGCTGAGCATTGGCGGCCGCATGCTCATCGTGCTGGGTCAGGCCCCCGTCATGCAGGCAACGCTTATCCAGCGCCTGGCAGAACATAGCTACAAACAGGATGTGCTGTTTGAAACCTGCCTGGCAGAAATGCAACACGCCCCACAAGCACAGGCGTTCTCTTTTTAAACACACTCTCTATGCTGCCCAGATACCTGCCTCGTTTGACCGTGATTGCCAGCCTTTGGCTACCACTAGCCGCCTGGGCGGCCTCGCAAAGCCTGGTCGAGATTTACCAGGAAGCCAAAGCCAATGACCCGGTGCTGGCCTCCGCGGGCAGCGCCAACCAGGCGGCGCAAGAAATCATAGAGCAAGCTAAGGCGGGCTACCGCCCCTCGGTGAACTTCACCGCAGGCGCCAACGCCAACCGCACGGATTTGAAAATTGTCGGTAGCCAGGCGCCGTTTCCTGGTGGCCGCAATTACTACGAAGGTTACCAGGCACAGCTACAAGCCAGACTGCCGATTTTCCGCAAAGAAAACCTGGAACGCATAGACCAGAGCAAAGTACAAGTGAGTATTGCCGACAAGCAATATCACCTGGCGCAACAAAACCTGATGTTACGCACCACCCAGGCCTATTTTGAGGTGTTGCTGGCGCAAGACCGCATCACGCTCATGGCCGCGCAGAAAGCAGCCATTCAGCGCCAGTTGCAAGAGGCAAAAGCAAACTTTGATGTGGGCACCGCCACCATTACCGACGTCAACGAAGCGCAAGCGCGTTACGACCTCATCGTGGCGCAAGAGCTCTCCGCATTCAACGACATGGAAATCGCCAAACGCAGCCTGCAAGCGATTACCGGCAAATTGAGCAGCTTGCCAGCGTACGCGACGATATCCAGATCACCCCCAGCCTCAAACCCATGCAGGAGTGGCAAGAGGTGACCAATGCCAGCAACCTGACTATCCAGATTCAGCAAGAAACGGTGCAGGTGAATGAAAAGGATATCGAAATCGCGCGGGCCGGGCATTACCCAACCGTGGATGCCGTGGCCAACTACCAAGACAGCTATGCCAACGGCGGCCAGTATGGCTTTGGCGCCGACCTGAAAAGTGCCAGCATAGGCGTAGAAGTCTCAGTGCCGCTTTATCAAGGCGGCGCCGTCACTTCACGCGTACGCCAGGCAGCCTACAACAAGCAAAAAGCGCTGGATGACCTGCAAAACGCCATGCGACAGACCTCGCTTGAAACGCAACGCGCCTACCTCAACCTGAGCACCAGCATTGCGCAGGTCAAAGCGTTGGAACAAGCACTGAAGAGCAGCCAAAGCCAGCTCGACTCCACCAAACTCGGCTACCAAGTAGGCATACGCACCAGCGTAGACGTGCTCAATGCCCAGCAACAGTATTACAGCGCCAACCGCGACCTGTTACAGGCCCGTTATAATTACCTGGTCAACATCATTCGTTTAAAAACGGCCAGCGGCATTGTGTCAGAGGCCGATTTGCAGGATATAGAGCAACAACTTGCCAAACGCTAGCGCCATCGCAGCGCGACTCAATGAAGGAAAGGTGAAGCCAATATGAACCAGGCCATTGCCACGACTGATGCCGTCTGGATGATGATTGATGTGCAAACGCGTTTATGCGCCGTGATGCCAGAAGCCGCCATGGCGACGGTCATCCAAAATATCCAGCGCTTGTTGCAAGGCGCGCAATTACTGAATATTCCGCTATGGGTCACCGAGCAATACCCTGAAAAACTGGGTGAAACCTTGCCCGAACTACAAGTCCTGCTCCCCGAATACACCCCACGCACTGCCAAACTCGCCTTCTCCGCATGGCATGAACCCGCCTTGCAAGAATCCTCTATCAGCGTGGCGCCGCAAGTCGTACTGTTCGGGCTAGAGGCTCATATCTGTGTGCTACAAACCGCACTCGACGCCCTCGCGGCTGGCAAACAAGTGTTCATTGTTGAAGACGCCGTGATTTCCCGCTCAGAAGCCAACCGAAACAACGCGATCGAGAGAATGCGCAGTGCTGGCTGCATTATCACTAATACCGAGTCCATGCTGTTTGAGCCTATGCAAGGCGCCACGCATGCGCAGTTCAAAGCAGTGTCGGCGCTGATTCGGTAAGACATCACCGCATTCATCATTTATTAATTGGCAAGGATTTCCTCGTGCGGTAATTAGCCCTCTCAATTACCGCAAAAATTGCGGTAATTATTGACGCTCGTCTCGCCCCATGTCATGATCACCGCATGACTAGCGGTGATCATCAAAAATATCTCTGGCAATCGGCAAACTGGCCGCACTGGACATTTGCGTCTGCAACCCTTATGCCGCTGTTATCGGAAGCCAACCTGGCGCGTGGCAAGTTGCTGGGTGCCATCCAAATATTGGGATTTACACTTGCCGAAGAAACCAGTTTGCGTACGCTCACCAACGACGTGGTTAAATCAAGCGAAATTGAAGGCGAGCATCTTAACAAC
>CAKZJM010000139.1 GCA_936943315.1 uncultured Methylophilus sp.
TCGTCAACCGCGACTTGGTGCTACGGCCGTATCAGCCGCTGTTCTTCAACCGAGGGGCTTCACGATGAGCGCGCCGCGCAAGCTGCGGCTCGGGCCGCTGCCCAAGACCGAGAGCATCAAGCTGACCTTCGCCTGTCCAGCCGGCCTCAAGGCCGACCTCGACCGCTATGCGGTGCTGCACGCGCAGACCTACGGCGAAACGGTCGATGCAACGACGCTGATCCCGCACATGCTGGAGGCATTCATCGCCGGGGATCGGGGATTCAGGAAGGGAGCGGCAGTCGCCAAGGCTTCGCCGCCGAAACCGCCCTGATGCTGCGGACGAGTCCGCTAGCATCGCAATGACGGAAGCGCAGCCCACGGGCTGCGCTTCGCTTTTGGGGGCGTCTTGCGATAAGTTGGGGCTATGATGACGACGCGACCTTGCCCGCTACGACGCCCCTGCGTTTACTACCGCGAAGCGCCTATGCGGCACCTAGCTCGATAAGCAGCAAGAGCACATGGCGGTCGAAATCTGGCCTAACCTCTCGCCCCATAAGACCTTTCGCACCGCTGCATGTCCGCACTAATGGCTTGACAGCGGACATTTTTTATTGGAATCTGATCTCAGAAATTCTCTTCAGGCATCACTACGATATTGATAGGTATGAAAAAGCCCCACATTCGGTGAGGCTTCTTTTTTACTTATCGGGGTGACGTAGGGCTATTTTTTTCTAAAGACAATCACCCCAATCAGGCCCAAACCAATTACGATTAAACTCATGCTTTCAGGTTCAGGGACCACAGTGGTGGTTGCCGCAGCATGCGCTCCTGTTGAAATGATGAGTCCGATGAGCAATGTTATTTTCGATAGCATATTTGTTTCCCTCTATTTTTATGAGTGCTGAACCCCGACTAAACGTGAGCGGTCACGGCTAGTTTCTGCGTTAACGGGGAGCCGTTAAGGGTATTAACGTTCGATAAGCCTTAATCTTTAATGTAGGCAAAGCGATGCTTGATTTGCAACCTGAAACAATCTGATCACAATGAAAACGCGCGCATGCGTGACACGCAAAATATTACGCAGCCTTGCGTGTTTTATTTAGGAATCTGATTGATGATGCTTGATTAAAAATAATAATAGAATCGTTGCGGATGTGCACAACTTAACAAACTGCAAACATTTTCTATATTTTGAATTTATTGCTAGAAATCACTGAGTGATTTTTGGCGTCCCCACGGGGATTCGAACCCCGGTCGCCTCCGTGAAAGGGAGGTGTCCTAGGCCTCTAGACGATGGGGACCTAAGAAATTTTACAACCCGTGCATTATACCATTAATTCAAATAATTGAAATATTATTTTTGATAAAAAATTCAATATTTTCAATTACTTGGTGGAGATAAGCGGGATCGAACCGCTGACCTCTTGCATGCCATGCAAGCGCTCTCCCAGCTGAGCTATACCCCCGAATCTCTGGTATTGCAGTTCTTCGTTTTGCAGTGCAATTCAAAGAAGGCGCCATATTAATGATGGCTAGAAGTCTTGTCAACGCCTTTCACGACAAAACATGAAAAAAACTTCATATCGTTTTGTTTTCTATGGCGCCTGCTCAAATATTCAGCAAACGGAGGCCGATTAGCCCCATTACTTTAGGTAAGGTTTGATCTTGCCCAGAATGTCTTCGCTCTCAGGCCGGGTCATACTATTAAATGAATAGACCTTTTGCCCACCGGGCAAAATGACATATTTATAGAAATTCCATTGGGGTGCCTGGCCGGTTTGCTTGATCAGCTGTTGATAGAGAGGGTTGGCGCTACTGCCTGTCACGCTGGTTTTTTCCACCATAGGAAACTTGACCGAATAGGTCAGTTTGCAAAAATCACCAATTTGTTTGTTATTGCCGGGCTCTTGCCTGAAATCGTTGGATGGGAATCCAATAATCACCAAGCCTTTGTCTTTATATTGCTGATAAAGCGATTCGAGCGCTTCAAATTGTGGCGTGAAACCACACTTGCTGGCGGTGTTGACCACGAGGATCGGTTTGTCCTGAAATTGACAAAAATCGACAGTTTGGCCCTGCAAGGTTTTGAATTGATGCTGGTAAATCGGCAAACAATCGGCACGTGCCAGCGTAAAACTGCCCAAGCCTAACAACATGAATATCACACCTCGCATTGCATTCTCTCCAATAAGTTATGTTTATGTTATGCGTTTACAGACAACAAGTTAGCTTGATTGTTCTGTATGAAAGGCGCATATTTTACTTTTTTTAATAGTCGCCGTTAATCATATTGTAAGGAACAAAAAATATGATTGGCATAGTCTATGCTAATGGTATGTTTAAGAACACAGGGAATGACATGTTTGAGTAATTAACCACACGACGGGGAGTACATCATGTTACAAAAAGCAACACCTACTGACAAATTTAAAAAAATTGACCAGATGCTGGAGGATTTTGCCGGTGATGAAATGGACGATTTTGATACAAGTTACGGCAGCTACGAAAAAAGTCACAAGCATTATTCTGCCGATGAAGATGCGTTAATGAACTTTGACGATCTGTATTGATTAAATAAAGCCAATTGAATCCCCTTCCCTGTCGGCAGACAAGGCGCGTGGCCTGCTTGCTGATATAATGACGGGATGGAAATTACTACACGCTTGGAATTCGATGCCGGACATCGCATTCCCGATCATAAGAGTCAATGCCGCAATTTACATGGGCACCGTTACGCCATAGAAATCACTCTGTCTGGCGACATCATTCAGGCTGACCATGCGTCAGAAAACGGAATGGTGATGGATTTTGCCGACGTGAAACGCATTGCACGCGAAATCATTGTTGACCGTTGGGACCATGCATTTCTGGTTTATCAAGACGATAAAGCGGTACTGGACTTTCTCAATAGTTTACCAAATCATAAAACGGTGATTTTCCCAACCATCCCCACCGCAGAAAACATGGCGGCCGAGGCCTTCAGGTTACTGAAAGCGCAATATACCGATACTTACGGCAATCATCTGAAACTGGTTAGAGTCAGGTTGTATGAGACGCCTAACAGTTGGACAGATGCGTTTGCCTGATTCGGCTCACATTCCTTTATAACTTAAGCTCATGCATGACTTGGCCCAATGCTTGGGACCACGCGGGTAAACTCACACCAAAGGTGGACTCCAGCTTGGCCATTGACAACCTTGAGTTAGAGGGACGCTTGGCTGGCGTGGGGTATTCAATGGCCGTAATTGGCTGAATTTCTTTAACGGCTAAATCTGGCCAGTGATGTGTTGTACCCAGCAACTGATATTGCTCGACTATCGCGCTAGCAAAGCCATACCAGCTGGTTTCCCCAGCATTAACCAAGTGGTAAACTCCTGACTGTTGAGCAT
>CAKZJM010000140.1 GCA_936943315.1 uncultured Methylophilus sp.
CAGGCGCGTGGCGCCCAAGGTACGCGCGGCACGGACTTCGCCGCCACGTATGCTTTGTATGCCCTCCTGAATGGTGATGGCCATGGGGAAGACAGCCGCGATAAAAATCACCATGACAATCGACCAATACCCCAATCCAAAAATAATCATGGTCAAGGGCGCCCAGGCGACGGGCGGAATAGCCATAAACAGGCTATTCAGTGGCGAAATGAAATCGCGGAAGGCATTGGACAGTCCCGCCAGCGAACCCAGCAGAATTGCGATAATGGTGGCCAAAGCGAATCCACCTGCCTCTTCAAGTAAGCTGGTCTGCAAATGCCGGAAAAAACTGCCGTCGCTTATCCAGCGTATCGCCTCTGCGGCGACGTCCCAGGGTTGCGGCAGGATATAAGCCGGAAACTGGCTCGCCACTGCGCTCCAGCAAAGCAACAAAAAGGGCAGGGAGAGCCATCCCCAATTAAATTTTGCAAAACGAGGCATACGGGTTATTTCAGTGACTGTTCGGCTTTTTGCAGGAACGAGGTATCGACGACTTGTTCTACTTTCAAAGGCTTGTTAATAAAGCCAAGAGACAGTGAGTAGTCCATCAGGCGCTGGATAAACTGTACATCGTTGGCATCCAGCTTGGCAGACCATCCCATACGCTTGCGGGCTTCTTGCACAATCTCTTCAGGCTTGATGGTTTTACCGTTGGCGGCCTGTGTTGCCTCTAGCTTGAACTCCTGGGCGATGATCTGGTTTGATTCTTCCGGATGGGATTGCAGGAATGCAATTGCTTTCAAGTGCGCACGTAGCAGTTTGGTGATGTCATCTGGCCTGGCTTTGAGGGTTTTAGGCAGGGCAATCACCACATACCAGGGATATTGCGGCAGGTCTTTGTTGACATCCAATATGACTTTGCTCGAGCCCCGCAGCAAAGACTGGCTCACAAAAGGCTCCCAGGAGAAGGCCGCATCCACTTCATTGTGCTCCAGGGCGGCATTCATATTGCCCGGAGGCATATTGATGATCGAAATATCCTGGTCGGGATCGAGCTTGGCTTTTTCTTTTAATACATAGCCTCTTAACAGCACGTCCATGCCACTGCCTTTTGCCACCCCAGCCAGTTTCTTGCCCCGCAAGTCACTCACGGTGGTGATGGGGCTCTTGGCGTTGGTAATGACTGCGGCCTGGCCAAAGTTTACCTGCGCCAGGATTTTGCTTTCAAGGCCACGTGAAAACCAGTGGTAAACCGGGGGTGAACCTACATAGGCGACATCCAGATCGCCTGCCGCTACCGCCTGTTGCAACAACGGGCCATCGGTGAAAGATTTGATGTCCACATTCAGCCCTTCTGCGGCATAAAACCCTTTCTTTTCAGCAATGAGGGCCGGCGCGTTGGCCATGGCATACACCCAGCCGATGCGCAACGGTTTTTCTTCGGCCTGCGCGGCTGATGCCGATAGCAAGAGCACAGCAAAAGAGACGATGTAGCGAGTGATAGATTGTTTAACCATATTTGTAAACCTGATCAATAAGAGTGATGGAAAACGGTTAGGGGGTCGTCATGACGTCTGAGATGGTGCCCATTAATGCGGCACGATACTCGGCAAAACTTGCCAGTTTTCGGGTATGAAGGTTAGCTCTGGGGCGTGGAAGGTCAATGCCGATTTCTTCATGGATGCCTTGCGGGGCAACGCCCAGAACGACTACGCGGTCAGCCAGAAAAATCGCTTCATCAATGTCGTGTGTAATAAAAAGGACGGTTTGCCCTAATTCAGACCATAGCCGCAATGTCTCTTCATTGAGATTGTTGCGCGTGATGGCGTCCAGGGCGGCAAAAGGCTCATCCATGAGCAGTAAAGCAGGCTCCAGTGCCAATGCCCGCGCCAGCGAAACCCGCTGCTGCATGCCCCCGGAAAGTTGATAAGGCAGCTTGTCTGCTGAGGACGCCAGCCCAACCAGCGACAGGTAATGCATGGCTTTGTCTTTTTGCGCTTTAACCCCGAGCTGGGCTTGCATCCTGAGTCCAAAGCGCACATTGTCTAGCGCACTTAACCACGGAAATAACTGCGGTGATTGAAACACATAGCCTAGCTCAGGCATTTCGGGCCGCACCGGTGCACCGTTGATAAGTATGGTGCCAGACAACGGTGTTTGAAACCCGGACAGCAGGTTAAGCAAGGTGGTTTTACCGCAACCAGAGGGGCCTAGCAGGGAAATAAACTCCCCAGGTTGTGCCTGTAACGAAAATGAATGAAAGACCTCGTGGCCGTTTGGATAGGCGAAATACATCTCCTCAACCGATAAAGAGGCTGCCTGCCTGTTGTGAGGCGTAGCAGATGACGGTGATAACCTGTTTGACGAAGACATGACGTATTAACCATGTAAAATATGATCGAATAATACAAGTTAATACAAGTTGGGACAAAGAATAAAAAAATATATTCTTATAACTTATTTGTCTATAGTGATCATCAAGCCATCGGCGACAATGGCATCGTGATACTTCATTGGGATTTCACTTGAAACAACCATCCGCAACCCTATTACGCGAGAACCCGACGGCACTCTATTTGCAGATTGCCTCAGTCTTACGCGAAGAAATCAGCCGTGGCTTATATGAGCCTAGTGGAAAGTTGCCTTCTGAAGCCGAGCTGGTCAGCCGTTTCGCCGTGAGCCGCATCACGGTGCGACTCGCCTTGGACAAGCTGGTAGAAGAACGCATCGTCGAACGCAAGCAAGGCAAAGGGACGTATGTCTTTAATAAGCAGTTAAGGCATGGGCTGGACACATTACGTAGTTTTCATGAGTCACTGGTGATTCAGGGGCTACACCCTGAAATGCATCTGCTTTCGCATCAGCGGGTGAATATTCCTGACACGGTGAAAAATTCTTTTGATAGCGGCACGAGTGAAAGCCTGCTGATTGAGCGTTTACATGTGGTGGAGGGTCAACCGATTGCATGGGGCAAAAGCTATTTGCCAATCGCGCTCGAAGCATTGAGTGTAGACGACATTGAGCGCCAGCCTAGTTACAAGCTGATTGAAGCTGTGATCGGGTTACAAGTGGTAAGGGCTGACCTAGGCATTACAGCGCAGTTGGCGGATGAACTATTGGCTGAGCGACTGAAAGTGGGCGTGGGCATGCCCTTGCTGGTCATGAAAAGGCTTTCTTATCTGTCTAACGGCGCCTGCTGCGACCATTCGGTATTTTATATCCGGCCCGAGCGTTATGAGTTTGTGCTCAGCAGTTATTTCAAATTGCACGAAACCCGCTGAATGCCTGACATTGTCATGTTGCCTGGACGTGATTGTGAGGTTTACTTAGGCACTGGAACCGGTTGCGGGAAGATGGGCGGGTATTCGTAAGGGGGGCAAGAAATGCGACTCCGCGCGACTGTGAGCCCGCAATGTCCTCTGGCTGTCAATAAAATAAGCTGCAACATCCTTGTTCCTGATAAAACAACGTTCTGAACAAGGGTCATTCACTGGCGCATCATCCCACACTTTCATCTGAGGTGAGGCGTGTAGAAAGCAATCGCTTCTCAATCGGTTGTTACTGTTAAGGCTAATGTACTCAGGACTCTATTAAGCCCCTGAGTACATTAGCATACCCAGCATCGCTGACTTTTTCCTTACAAATCCATATTAAACGACACATGCCGCCCAAATAAAGTCTCTGGTTTGGGCGGCCGGACAGCGATATTAATCTCGACCATGACCGTGGCCTCGACCATTGCCTGGGCCGCCTCTACCAGGGCCGCCGTGCCCATGCTCATCATCATGGTCCCAGTGGTCATGGCCACCACGTGGGCCTGGCCTGCCCGCATAAGCGTTATAGCGAGGCGCATAGACATTCTGGTACCAGTTATCTTGCACAAAATATACTTGTCGGCCGCATGCGCCATAGCCGCCACAATAGCGACCCCATTGTTTCATGTGTCCAGGCGGCACGCGCAAATACAAGGGAGGCTGAACCACGGCGACTGGTGGCGGCTGAATAATGACTGGCTGGGGATAAACGACCTGAGGAGCAGGGTAGGCATCTCCCAGAACGATCTGTCCATAAAAGCCAGGCTGGCCAACCGTCACTGCGACGCCTGCACTGGCAGTCACTGAGCCTGCTAGTAATAATGCACCCACCAATAATTTATTCATGATTTGTTCGTCCTTTTTAAATGAACACGCTTTAAAAACGCATAAAGGTTTTACGCGTTGACATTCTAAAAAGTGGGCTGGCTGGATGACAGTCTCATCATTCTGATAGCCATGTCGGAATTGGCTGACATGGCGACGGGAGGATTTCTGGTTGTTTTTGGGGTGGCATTCAGATACCGAGATGACTGGATTTTTTGTGTCAAGAATTTCAGGGAATGTGTGTCCAGTTTAAGCCCCGGCGTGCACGCTCAGCAGATGAAAAGATTCGAATGAAATTCTGACAGGTCAATCAGTCATCAACGGATAATTTCGGCGCTTACCCCGTTTTAACATGGCTTCACACATTGCGTAACTTCACTCTAATTTCCTGGTTATACGGTGCAATGTGACGTCATCCAGGGCCAAAAGGAGATAGTCATGGCTTCAACAAAAAGCAATCCACGCGGAGGCTCTAGTGAACAACACGCTAAAGCGGGTAGCCAAAGTCATAAAAACCAAAGCAGTCAGCAGGGATCCTCTACCCGCGGTGGATCAAGCCAGGAAAAGAGCAAGGCTGGTAGCCAAAGTCATAAAAATTAATGACTGACCGATGCCCGGCGAAGTGAGTTTCGTCGGGTTATTTTTTACCTGCTTAACGGCAGCTTTTATTGAGCATTTGTTGGATTGATGATTTGTGAGTATCTACCGGCTTTTTATCAAAGCATTTGGCATCGCAAATGTGGGTGAGCGCCATGATTAGGCATTTCCCTATTGGCGCAGAATGCCAGCCCGAAGGCGGTACCCATTTTCGGGTCTGGGCCCCCAATGCCCGGCAATTATCCCTCATCCTTAATCATCAAACCGATTCAGCGATTGCTTTTCAGCCAGAAACCAATGGCTATTGGTCACTCTTTCATCCCGACGCGCAAGCGGGCGACAGGTACCAGCTTCAGATCAATGACGATCAGTGTTTATATCCCGACCCTGCTTCACACTACCAGCCTGACGGTCCACACCAAGCGTCTTGCATCGTGAATCCTCATGTCTTTTCCTGGACCGATAACGCGTGGGCCGGCATCCCTTCAGGCCGCCATGTACTTTACGAAATGCATATCGGTACCTTCACCCAGGCGGGCACCTATCAGGCTGCGGCACTGGAGTTAAAGGAACTGGCCCGATTGGGTATTACTACCCTAGAGCTGATGCCAATCGCTGAGTTTGATGGCGAGTTTGGCTGGGGATATGACGTGGTGGGCTTCTTCGCGCCTTTTCATGGCTATGGCTCACCAGATGATTTTCGAGCGTTTATTAACGAGGCGCATGCACAAGGCATGGCGGTGATCCTCGATGTGATTTATAACCATGTCGGCCCCAGTGGGGCTTATCACAGTGTGTTTAGCGAGAACTACTATTCTGAGCGCTACAAGAGTGATTGGGGCGCGGCAATTAATTTCGATGGCGTGGAGTCGGCGGCGGTGAGGGAGTTTTTTATTGCCAATGTCTGTTACTGGATCGAAACATTCCACCTGGATGGGTTGCGCTTTGATGCCACCCATTTTATTTATGACGACTCCCCATTGCATATTATCGCCGAAATGATTGATCGGGCCAGGCAAGTAGCGGCGCACAAAACACTTTATTTCATTGGCGAAAATGAGTCACAGCAAGCCTATGCAACCGACTCTATCACCCAGGGCGGTTTTGGTCTGGATGCCGTGTGGAACGATGATTTTCATCATTCTGCGAACGTGGCCATCCGTGGCAAGCGAGAGGCTTATTTTCATGATTACACAGGCACTGCCCAAGAGCTGGTTTCTCTCGTTAAATGGGGATATTTGTATCAAGGGCAATATTATGCCTGGCAAGAAAAGGTGCGCGGCACGCCTGTGTTAGCCAAAGCAGCCACCTGCTTTATCAGTTTTCTCCAGAACCATGATCAGGTCGCCAATTCCGGCTTTGGCAAACGCTTGCACCAACATATCCACCCCGGTGACATGCGCGCGATGACTGCACTGTTGTTGTTGGCACCACAAACGCCGTTACTGTTTCAAGGGCAGGAGTTTGGTGCTTCGGCCCCCTTTCTGTTTTTTGCAGATCATGCGCCAGAACTGGCTGCCAGCGTAGAAATCGGCCGGACAGAATTTTTGTCGCAATTTCCGAGTTTGCACAGTGCGTTAAGTGTCGCCTATATACATCGACCTGAAAGCCGAAAAACGTTTGATCGCTGCAAACTCGACTTCTCCGAGCGTGAGCACCATGCAGCCATTTATCAGTTGCACCAGGACTTACTGGCCTTACGGCGACAAGATCCGGTATTTTCTGACCCTTACCATGTCGATGGTGCCGTGATTTCTCAAAAGGCTTTTTTGTTACGTTTTTTTGCTACCACAAACGAGATGGATCGTTTACTCATCATTAATCTGGATGCTGATCTATGGTGCGAATCGCTGGCTGAACCCTTAGTGGCGCCACCGGCCGGATGTCATTGGCAACTTACTTGGTCAAGCGAGCATCCAAAATATGGGGGGGAGGGGATACATGGCTTGAATTTAAGCCGTTCTTTTGTCATTTCAGGTCACTCGGCGCAGGTATTGATGGCTGTGGCGGGCAACCAGGAGGAATAAGTATGTCTTCTGTGCAACTCAATCGCATATTGCAAATTCAGGATGACCCTTTTGCACTGTTGAGCCAGGAGTGGCTGGTCACCAACGGCTTGGGCGGCTATGCCTCC
>CAKZJM010000141.1 GCA_936943315.1 uncultured Methylophilus sp.
GGCTATCTTGCTCCATGGCCAGGTTGACGTAAATGCGCGGCAGGTAAAACAAGCCAGCAAACCAGCTCGTCACAAAAATAATGTGAAACGCTTTCACCCACAGCATTTAACTGGCTTTCTGGTTCAGCAACTGACGCAGTTCGCTGAAATTAAGTTCGCCGATGGTTTTTTGCAGGCGGTTGCCTTTGGCATCGAAAATAAAGCTGGTAGGGGTCAGGTTGACGTCACCAAACGCTTTGACCATTTCGCCATAACCATCATGCATGACGGCGAAAGGCAGGGCTTTTTCTTTGGTGTAATTAGCCACTTGCGCGGGTGGGTCATAAGGCATGGCGACTGCAATGACAACAAAGTTTTTATCTTTGTATTGCTGGTAGGTGTCAATCAGCTCCGGCATTTCCTTGATGCAGCCGGGGCAGTCTGTGGCCCAGAAGTTCACCAGTACGGTTTTGCCGCGCAGGTCTTTCATGTTGATTTTTTGCCCATCCAGCGTGGTAAAAGTGACTTCTGGCGCTTGTGGTTTTTGCATCACGGCGACTGTGAGGCCTGCAAACAACGCCAGCGCTACCAGTGGCACCACCCATTTTTTAAATTTTGATTTCAATATCGACATCCGAAAACCTGCTTACTCAAAAACCCTAGCCCGTGTAACGTGTTTGTGCCGTAAGCGGCGTGTTATAATTGGCTTTTGTTTTTGATAAATTATCAATGAACGCACCTGTCAACGCAGATTTGTTAAAGCACAATTCTACTCCTCTCACGCGTTTACGTGAAATCCCGTACAACTACACCTCCTTCTCTGACCGTGAAATCGTCATTCGGTTTCTAGGCGAAGAAATCTGGGAGATCCTGAATGTCCTGCGCGCAGAGCGCAAAACAGGCCGTAGTGCACGCATGCTGTTCGAGGTGTTGGGCGATCTGTGGGTGGTGTCACGCAACCCTTACCTGCAAGATGACTTGCTGGAAAATCCCAAACGCCGCAAGGCCTTGATCGAAGCGTTGTATCACCGTATTTCTGCCATTAACGAGCGTAGCGGTGGTAACGATAAAGTCCAGAAGCTGGTGTCTGCCGCCACCAAGGCAGTAGAAAAGTTTGCTGATGACTTCAAGCAAACGGCTGATTTGCGTAAAAAAGCCCTGGCTAAACTCACCAAGTTTACGCGCAAAGATAATGTGCAGTTCGACGGCTTGGCGCGTGTCTCACATGTGACTGACGCGACCGACTGGCGCGTGGAGTATCCGTTTGTGGTGATCAACCCGGATACCGAAGCTGAAATTTCTTACCTGGTACGTGCCTGTATCGAGCTCGGTTTAACCATTATCCCGCGTGGTGGTGGTACGGGGTATACCGGTGGTGCTGTGCCGTTGACACCTTTGTCTGCCGTCATTAACACCGAAAAACTGGACCAGCATACCGGTGTGCAAATGCGCACCTTGCCAGGCGTTTCGCGCCAGGTGGCGACCATTGAGTGTGGCGCAGGCGTGGTGACACGCCGTGCCATGGATGCGGCGACTGCCGCAGGATTAGAGTTTGCCTGCGACCCGACGTCTGCCGATGCCTGCTGCATCGGCGGTAACGTCGCCATGAACGCTGGTGGTAAAAAAGCCGTCCTGTGGGGGACTGCGCTGGATAACCTCGCCTCCTGGCGTATGGTGACGCCAGATGCGACCTGGCTGGAAGTTGAGCGCCTCGATCATAACCTGGGCAAGATTCACGATATTGAAACGGCGCGTTTCAAAATCAGCCGTTACGACATTGACTACAAAAATCTGTTGTCAGAGCCAGAAATCCTGGAAATCCCTGGTCCAAGCTTCCGTAAAGTAGGCCTGGGTAAAGACGTGACCGACAAATTCTTGTCTGGCCTGCCTGGTGTGCAAAAAGAGGGCTGCGATGGTCTGATCACCTCTGCCACATTTATTTTGCACCGCATGCCAAAACATGTGCGCACGATTGCGCTGGAGTTTTTTGGCAACGTGTCCCACGCGGTGCCCGCCATTGTTGAGATCAAAGACTACCTGGACGCGACGGCTAAAAACGACCCAGCGGTGATTATGGCTGGCCTGGAGCACATGGACGAGCGCTATGTGAAAGCGGTTGGCTATGCGACCAAGGCAGCGCGCCAGCAACGCCCGAAAATGGTGTTGTTGTGCGATATCGCGTCTGACGATGAAAATGCAGTGGGCGAAGTGGCTTCTGCCGTGGTGCGTATGTGTAACGCCCGTAACGGTGAAGGCTTTATTGCCGTGTCGGCTGAGGCGCGTAAAAAATTCTGGCTGGACCGTTCACGCACGGCCGCGATTGCCCGCCATACCAACGCCTTTAAGATTAACGAAGACGTAGTGATTCCGCTGCCACGTCTGGGTGAATATTCAGATGGCATTGAGCGTATCAATATCGAGCTGTCTATCAACAACAAACTGCGTCTGGTCGATGCACTGGAAGCGTTTGTATCTGGCGATTTGCCTTTGCAACCAGATGAAGACGGCAATGCTGACCCTGAGGGCGTGAAGTCCAAACAGAATATTGCCTTGCAGTTATTGCGCGATGTGCGCGCCAGATGGCGTCTGATCCTCAATACGCTGGACGAACCCGTCTCGGTGCTGGGTGAAATGGGTAAACCATTTGCACAGTATGACAATGTGTTTCGCGCCGTGCAGTCTTATGATTTGCGCGTCTCCTGGAAGCGCGAGCTGAAGCGTCCGATGGCGGATATTTTTGCTGGCCGTGAATACCAGAAGATTCTCGACAAGCTGGACGAGATTCAGAAAACCGTCTTGAAGAGCCGCGTGTTTATTGCGCTGCACATGCACGCCGGTGACGGTAACGTGCATACCAATATCCCGGTCAACTCTGATGACTATGGCATGATGCAGGATGCGCACACCGCCGTGGCTCGCGTGATGGACTTGGCACGTGGCCTCAATGGTGTGATCTCTGGTGAGCACGGTATTGGTATCACCAAGATGGAGTTCCTGGATCAGGCGACCATTGATACGTTTGCTAAATACAAAGCCAAGGTGGACCCTGAAGGCCGCTTTAACAAAGGCAAGCTGATGGCAGGCTCAGGCCTCGAAAATGCCTACACACCAAGCTTTGGCTTGCTGGAGCAAGAATCCATCATCATGGAACAATCTGCCATTGGCGAGATCGCCGATGATATTTCTGACTGCCTGCGTTGCGGCAAGTGTAAGCCGGTGTGTTCTACCCACGTGCCACGCGCCAACTTGCTGTACTCGCCACGTAACAAGATTCTGGGTACTTCGTTACTGATTGAGGCTTTCCTCTACGAAGAGCAGACGCGCCGCGGGATTTCGCTCAAGCATTTTGATGAATTCAACGACGTGGCTGACCATTGTACGGTCTGCCACCGTTGCGAGAAGCCATGTCCGGTCAATATCGACTTTGGTGACGTTTCGGTCAAGATGCGCAACTTCCTGCGCGAGCAAGGCAAGAAGAAATTCAACCCTGGCACGGCTGCAGGCATGATGTTCTTGAATGTCAAAGACCCGGCGACCATTAAATTGCTGCGTGGCACCATGATACAAATGGGCTATAAAGCCATTAACATCGCTAACAGCCTGGCCAAGAAATTTGGCTTGCTCAAGGATAAAAAGGCACCGCCAGCGACGGTGGGCCGGGCAGAAATCAAGGCGCAGGTGGTGCATTTCATCAACCGCCCCATGCCGAAGAAAATGCAATCCAAAACCTCACGTGCCATGATGGGGCTGGAAGATGACACCATGATCCCGGTCATCCGTAACCCACAAAAGGTGAACGAGGATTCAGAAGCCGTATTCTACTTCCCGGGGTGTGGCTCAGAGCGCCTGTTCTCCAATGTAGGTTTGGCGACGCAAGCCATGTTGTACGAAGTGGGTGCGATCACCGTGTTGCCACCAGGTTACCTGTGCTGCGGTTATCCACAAACAGCGGCCGGCAATCATGATAAGGGCCAGGAGATTACTGCGGATAACCGCGTGTTGTTCCACCGTGTGGCCAACACGCTCAACTACCTCGACATCAAAACCGTGATCGTGTCTTGCGGTACGTGTATGGATCAGTTGCAGAAATATGAGTTTGAGAAGATCTTCCCAGGCTGCCGTCTGCTCGATATCCACGAATATCTGATGGAAAAAGACATGCGCCTGCAAGGTGTCACTGGGACACGTTATATGTACCACGACCCATGCCATACGCCGATGAAGACGTACAAACCGCTGGAAGTCACTAACAAGCTGATGGGCACCGATGTGGCGTTGAATGACCGTTGCTGCGGTGAGTCCGGTACGTTTGCAGCCGCGCGACCAGACATTGCCACACAGGTCAAATTCCGCAAACAGGAAGAACTGGAAAAAGGCATGGCCAAAATGGGCCTGACCGTAGGCGCACCTGAGCAGCCAGTCAAGATTCTGACGTCTTGCCCAAGCTGTCTGCAAGGCTTGTCACGTTACGGCGATGACACCGGTATTGAAGCTGACTATATCGTGGTAGAGATGGCCAAGCACGTGCTCGGCGAAAACTGGATGGAAAACTACATCCAGAAAGCCAATAACGGCGGCATCGAGAAAGTGCTGCTTTAAAAGATAAACCCCGCGCAAGCGGGGTTTGTTTTACTGACTGATCATGGCCTGCATTATTGCTTGCGCGCGCGGAGATAGACATAAATGCCCGCCCAGCTCATTGCGATAAGAATCGCCGCGATCACGATAAAGCTCATCAAACCATAGTCAGTTGATAACAAATCAATCAAAATTTTCATATTGGGTTCCTCCTGTCAGATAATCTTGCAAGCCATCTGAGGATTATTTTGAACCCTATTCGCAATATGGTTTTTGATGTAACGCAAAAGTGATGTAAGCAACAAACGTTGTAATAAGCTGCAATATGCAAACTCTGTCCAGGAAATTGAAGTATGAATGTCTACCCGCTGCTTAAACCCCTGCTGTTTCAACTCGATGCAGAGCAAGCACATGATCTCACTTTGCAGTCGCTCAAACGCGCAGAAAAAATCGGCCTGCTCAAGCTTGCCGCCAGCCATTTACCGCAGCAGCCTACGCAGGTGATGGGGCTCATGTTTCCCAACCCGGTCGGCCTGGCCGCCGGACTGGATAAGAATGCCGCCGTCATCGACGGCATGGCTGCGCTTGGTTTCGGCTTCATTGAGGTTGGTACTGTCACACCGCGCCCGCAGCCCGGTAATCCCAAACCTCGCCTGTTCCGTTTGCCAGAGGCCGAGGCCATTATTAACCGCTTTGGCTTTAATAACCAGGGTGTGGATCAACTGATACAGAACGTGAAGGCATCCAAGTTCAAAGGAATTCTGGGCATCAATATCGGTAAAAATTTTGATACGCCAAACGATAGGGCGGCGGAAGATTATCTGACCTGCATGCGCAAGGTCTATAGTCATGCCAGCTACATCACGGTCAATATTTCTTCACCCAACACCAAGAATTTGCGCGCCCTGCAAGAAAAAGACGCATTGGGCCAGTTACTCGCCACCCTTAAATCTGAGCAAAAAATTCTCTCGCAAGTGCATGGCAAATATGTGCCGGTCGTACTCAAAATCGCGCCGGACTTAACCACAGAGCAAGTGCAGGAAATCGCTGAACTGCTGATGCAGCATCGCATGGATGGCGTCATTGCCACCAATACCACGCTGGCTCGCGATGCCGTGGCGGGCTTGCCAAATGCAGAGGAAACGGGTGGCTTATCTGGCGCCCCAGTCAAAGCGGGCTCTACGCGTGTCATCCAGACCTTAGCGGCATCGCTGCAAGGCAGCTTACCGATTATTGGCGTCGGTGGTATTTTGAATGGTGACGATGCCAAAGAAAAAATGGCCGCAGGTGCTAGCTTGGTCCAGCTCTACAGTGGCCTGATTTACAGGGGCCCGCAACTCATTAAAGACTGCCGCAAAGCCTTGCTCTAATGGCATTGTCCATTCTCTACTCTTACCGTCGCTGCCCCTACGCGATGCGCGCCCGTATGGCGATCTGGGCGGCAAATATTCAGGTAGAAGTGCGCGAGATTTCCCTGCGCGAAAAACCTGCACATTTATTGCAGATTTCCCCCAAAGGCACTGTGCCTGTATTACAACTGCCTGATGGCACTGTGCTGGAACAAAGCCTGGATATCATGCAGTGGGCACTTGCCCAGAATGATCCGCAAGGCTGGCTGAATGCAGCCCCTGAAGCAGTCAATGCGCTGATTACCATCAACGACGGTGATTTTAAAAAAGCACTGGACCGCTATAAATACCCTGACCGTTACCCTGAACATACTCAAGCGTTTTACCGGGAGCAGGGGGAGCAGTTTTTGCAGCGGCTGGAAGCCGCGTTAGCGCAGCATGATTATTTGCTTGGGGATAAACCTAGCATGGCCGATGTCGCCATATTCCCGTTTATCAGACAGTTTGCGGCGGTGGATGCGGAGTGGTTTGCCAGCAGTCCGTATCCGAAACTACGTGTCTGGTTAGAACATTGGTTGGAAAGTGCGCTATTTGCAGAAGTGATGCAAAAGTTTACGACTTATATTGGATAGTGTTTCAGGCAATTCCATTTTTGACCTGCTTTCAAGGGCATTCTTATACCTCAACGATGAAAGGCTTTGCGTCATTCCTGTGCAAGCTGGTAAGGCTGCTTGCGCTTTCTTGGGCTAAAGTAAGCACTCTGCAACAAGTTAGTCATTCCGGCGGAGGCCGGAATCCAGGCGTCGTGATTATTAACGTGTCTAAAATCGAAGAGCGAGCGTTGCACTTGCTACTCATCAAAAATTTTCTTGGTAATTCCATGTTTCTATTTCGCCCCTCGGCGAGTTACTTTTCTTTGCTTGCCCAAAGAATAAGTAACCAAA
>CAKZJM010000142.1 GCA_936943315.1 uncultured Methylophilus sp.
GGACTAAACCAGCTGCTACTGAAATGCGTTTTGGCTTTGAAGTAACCATGTACGTGATGAACAAATAATTTTAGCAAACGCTAAAATGATGAAACCCGACCTAGTGTCGGGTTTTTTGTTGTTGTTTGTAAAGCTTAAGTGCGCTTATGGGGTGTAGTTTTGCTGGATCTGACAATATTATTTGGAAAGTTCACCAATGGTGACTTCTGGAAATTGTTGGTTTCAAGGCCGAGCTCTTAACTTTAGCGAGCACACTCTACCAATCAGTTGCTTGCCAAGTTAAAGTATGATGACGTTAACTATTTGTATCCTAGAAGAGTCTTCATGGTCAAACTCCCAAGCTTAAATGCTCAAATTTTGATTGCTGCCATCCTTGGCGCTTTTTTGGGGTGGCTAGCACATGGTGGTGAGCATGAAACTGCGCTCTACTCTGCCAATCTCTTAGGCACGCTATTCATCGATCTTTTAAAAATGGTCATGATCCCCCTGGTGTTTTGTGCCATCGTAAACGGCATCGCCAACCTGCGCCGTCATCGCCAGATTAACCTAGTGTGGAAAACCACCTTACTGTTTTTTGCTACCACTACCATTATTGCGATTGTGATTGGCCTGGGTGCCAGCCATCTGTTCAAGCCCGGTGCAGGCTTGCATCTGGAGATGTTTGCCGATGCGATGCAGCAGTTTGAGGCCAAGCAGCTGACCTTGCCGGAGTTTTTTACGCAGTTTTTGCATGGCGTATTTATGAATCCGTTTAAAGCGCTGGCCGAGGGCAATATTTTGGCCATCGTGGCGTTTGCCTTGTTGCTGGGTATTGCGCTGGTGATGGCGTCTGACCGTTATCCGCAATTGCTTGCTTTGTTTGAAGAGGGCATGGGTGTGAGCATGCAGATGATCAACTGGATCATGCGGCTGGCGCCATTTGGCATTGCGGCTTTGCTGTTCAAGCTGGTGGCGACACAAGATGCCAGTTTGTTTGCCACGCTGACCAAATTTATCCTGGTGGTGACGGGCACGACCTTGTTGCATGGTTTAGTTGTTTTGCCTGCTTTACTTTACTTGCTCACCAGAAAAAATCCATTGTGGTTTTTAAAGCAGGCACGGGAATCTTTGTTAACCGCATTTGCCACCAGTTCGAGTAGCGCCACCATGCCGGTGACCATGCGCTGCGCGACGAAGAATATGCACGTGAAACCGGAAATTGCCGGCTTTGTTGTCCCGCTGGGAGCGACGGTGAATATGGATGGCACGGCTTTGTATGAAGCGGCTGCGGCGTTATTTGTGGCGCAGCTGGCAGGCATTGAGTTATCCCTTGGGCAGCAACTGGTGATTTGCCTGACGACCATGATTGCGGCCATGGGCGCGCCCGGTATTCCCAGTGCAGGGATGGTGACCATGGTGATGGTGCTGCAAAGTGTCGGTTTGCCTGCGGAAGCGATTGCCATTTTGTTGCCAATAGACCGTTTGCTGGACACGGTGCGTACAGCCGTCAATGTTGAGGGGGACATGATAGGCAGCCTGGTGGTGCAGCATATGACAGACGCCCACTCTTCGAGTTAAAGAATAATGACTATGCTAGAACAACGCCTTGCCCAGGCATCGGATATTCCAGTGTTATGCGCCCTCGTGAATGCGGCTTACCGTGGAGAGAGCAGCCGCGCCGGATGGACGACCGAAGCTGATCTGCTGACCGGCGTGCGCACGAGTGAGCGCACCATACAGGCCTTATTGGCGCGCGAAGATGCCTGCATTTTAATCGGGGAGGAGGCAGGTGGCGTCATGGCTGCCAGTATCTGCCTGGAGTGGCATTCCAACGAGAGCACAGTGCATTTGGGCATGATTGCCGTTTCACCACTATTGCAAAACCGTGGCTACGGCAAGGCCATGATAATGGCGGCAGAAAAACTCGCAGTGGCGCGCTGGGGCGCGCAAAGCGCAGAGATGATGGTGATTAGTCTGCGCCAGGAGCTCATCGCGTTTTACCAGCGGCTAGGCTATCAGGCTACGGGTGAAACATTGCCTTTTCCACATCAGCCGGATATGTGGCAAGCGCAGGTCGATAACATGCAATTAATCACTTTGCGCAAAGCATTCTCTGCGGCGACTTGACCATTTGCCCCAATCCACGTACATTCGGTGACTTATGAGCAAGCAACTTCTCCAAACTACTATCTGTTGTGGTGATGAACCGAAAGGCATTGTGGCTGGTTGCCACATCGTGCTGCGGTTGCTGCTTGTCGTAAATCTTTTGCAACCGCGGGCTCTCCGCGGTTGATCTTATCTTCCTCCCGTTGAGCCCCATTGATTCAGGGCTCTTATGAAAGAATCTACACACCCGTATTACGGCGCCATGCTGGTGCTGTTATCGTCCGTGGCCTTTTCGTCGAAAGCGATTATGGTCAAGCTGGCTTATGTTTATCACATTGATGCAGCCACCTTGATTGCCTTGCGTATGCTGTTTGCCATCCCGTTTTTTGCCGGGCTAGGCTGGTGGGCGATGCGCCAGGGCATGCCTGTCACAATGACGGGTAAAGACTGGATGACACTGGCATTGCTGGCAGTGGTTGGCGGCTACGGCTCCATGTGGCTCAACTTTGAAGGCTTGCGTTATGTCTCAGCCGGGCTGGAGCGGGTGATTTTGTTTCTTTACCCTACCTTGGTGGTAGTGATGAGCGCTGTGTTTCTCAAGCACCAGATTACGCGTCGCGAGTGGTTTGCCATGGTCATCAGTTATGTCGGAGTGGTATTGGTGGTATGGCATGATGTGGAATTCGTCACCGGGTCTACCGAAACTTTATATGGTGCATGGCTGGTCTTGCTGAGTGCGATTGTCTATGCCGGTTACCTGCTGGTGAGTGGGCAGTTGATTCCCAAGCTAGGGGCGGGCCGGTTTACTGCGCTCACCATGAGCCTCGCGGCCTTTGCCAGTGCTTGCCACTTTGGTGTGAGTGAGTCTTGGCATGGACTGGAAAATTTGCCGCGTGCGGTGTATGTCCTGGCATTTTTGATGGCACTGATTGCCACCGTGTTGCCTTCTATATTGATGAATCTGGGCATACACCAGCTTGGCAGCCGTAAAGCCTCACTCATCAGTGCCATCGGCCCGGTATCTACCATTGTGCTGGCGTATCTGTTTCTGGGCGAGTCGGTCTCCCTCATACAGGGGTTGGGGACGGCACTGGTGCTGACCGGCGTGATGGTGGTGAGTTTGGATAAACGCTAACAACTCAGGCTAAACGCTGCCAGTCAAAGAAGGGGCCAGGGTCGGTTTTACGCCCTGGCGCAACGTCGGAGTGGCCGACAATATGCTGGATGGGATAGCGCCGTTTTAATGCCTGCACCAAGGCTTGCAAGGTGGCATATTGTCCATCTTCAAACGACTCGAAGTCGCTGCCTTCGAGCTCAATGCCAACTGAATAATCGTTACAGCGCTCGCGGCCCTGCCATTGTGACTGTCCGGCATGCCAGGCCCGCTGCTCGCAGTTGACAAACTGTATAAGCTCGCCGCTACGGCGAATGAAAAAGTGCGAGGAGACTTTGAGGTGGGCAATCTCGGCATAATAGGGGTGCTCGCTTGGATTGAGCTGGTTGGTAAACAATTGCACAACGCCAGGCCCGCCGTATTGGTTAGGCGGCAAACTGATATTGTGGATGACGATCATGTCCACGGCGGTTTCTGGCGGGCGTGCATCCTGGTTCGGTGATAACAGGTGCCGGGCGGGGTTGGCAAAGCCAGCCATATCAATTTCAAACATAGTCGCATGGATGGGTAACATGCGAACATTGTAGGTGAATTTGGGCAAATTGCGTTATGATTCCGCCCGCATGTACACGTTTGTCATGCGCATGCGGGCTGGGCGGTGGGCGCATGTAAGCTGGATGCCGCCAGACGGGAAAAGTCATGGTTTTCTTACAATTGTTATTGATGTTGCTGCTGATTCTGGTGGCGGCAGAAGTGTTCACCAATGCCCTGGAGCATTTGGGTGAGCGGCTGGGGATTTCAGAGGGCGTGACCGGGTCGATTTTTGCGGCTGTCGGTACTGCTTTGCCAGAAACTCTGGTGCCTTTGCTGGCGATTTTTTCGTATACCTCATCTACGGGTGACAGTCATGCCGGGCACGATATCGGCGTGGGCGCTATTTTAGGGGCACCGTTGATGCTGGCGACGCTGTCTATCAGCCTGATGGCCTTGTCCGTCCTCAAGCGGCGCGGTAAATCTGGGCATATCCGTCCCGAGCGCACAGGGCTGATCCGCGACCTCAACTTCTTTATCCTGGCGTTTGTGTTTGCGACCATCGCCATGTTTATCCCGCACTCCGAGGCGCTGGTACGCTACGGTATCAGCATCCTCATGATCCTGATTTACTTTATCTACGTGTTGATGACCATCAAGGCCTCCAAAGGCCTGGTTGAAGAGGGGCATGCCACCGAAGCTGAAGATGTCATGATGCTCTCCAGATTAGGCTTGCCCACGAATATGGCGACGATTGTGCTGCAATTGCTGATCGGCCTTGGGTTGCTCATCGCTGGTGCCAAAGGTTTCATTAATGAGGTGGAAACAGCGGCAGCTATTTTAGGGGTTTCAGCCTTGCTACTTTCTTTGCTGATTATCCCCATCGCCACAGAACTGCCAGAAAAGGTCAATAGCATTTTGTGGATTCGTAAAGGGAAAGACACACTGGCGTTTGGCAACATCACGGGTGCCATGGTGTTTCAGGGCACTCTGTTACCGGCCATTGGCATCATGCTGACGGACTGGGCTCCCCGCCAGGAAGTCGCCTTGGGGATATTGATCACCCTGCTGGCGGCCATCTGGGTGCGCTACCGGATTGCCAAAGGCGGACTGCTGGTGTGGCATTTGCTCGTCAATGGCTTGTTTTACCTGGCCTACCTGGCGATTGTGCTCAGCTAATAACAGTCAGACGTAAAAAAGGGCGGCGCAAAGTCGCCCTTTTTTATTCTTCTTCGCCGTCAGTCTCGTCGAGATCTGGGTCCTGCTCTTTAGAAAGCCCCAGTTTAGAAAGGCGATAGCGCAGGGTGCGGAAGCTAATGCCTAACAACTTGGCCGCAGCTGTTTTGTTGTTATTAGTCTTCTCAAGTGCCTGCAAAATGGTGCGCTTTTCAATATCCTCCAGATAGTCAGACAAGCTCAGATCCATAGGTAGCATGGTGTTGCCAGAAGAGGGCGCTGGGTTCGCGCTCGCCGCGCGGGTGTCGCTGGCGGCAGGCTCAGCGACCGTGAGTGGCTGGGGGGCTGTATGTTCCCTGGCGGGAGCGTTCCAGGGCAATACAGGTTTGTCGCTGAGTGTCGCCGGGATTTCTTCCAGCGAAAGATCTTCAACGCTGATACTCACCCCATCGCATAAAGCCAACGCGCGTTCAAGCATGTTTTCCAGTTCGCGGACATTGCCGTAAAAAGGCAATTGCTGGATATATACTTTGGCTTCGTCAGAAATGTTGGGGATGCTGATGCCTTGCGTCTGGCATAGCTTGCTTAGCAGGCGCTCTGTGAGTTCGGGGATGTCTTCCGGCCGTTCACGCAAGGCGGGCATTTTGAGCTGGATCACATTGAGGCGGTAGTACAAGTCTTGCCTGAACTCGCCTTTTTCCATCATGGCATTGAGGTTTTTGTGCGTGGCAGAAATAATGCGCACGTCTACGGCTTCTTCGCTGGTGCTGCCGACCACCCGCACTTTTTTCTCCTGAATCGCACGCAAGAGTTTGACCTGCATGGCTAGCGGCAAGTCTGCCACTTCATCAAGAAACAGGGTGCCGCCATTGGCCGCCTGAAACAGGCCTTGGGTATCCTGAATCGCACCGGTAAACGCACCTTTTTTGTAGCCAAAGAATTCGCTTTCCATAAGGTTTTCCGGGATCGCACCGCAGTTCACAGCAATAAAAGATTGATCCTTGCGTGAGCTGTTGAGGTGTATCAACCTGGCTGCCAGCTCTTTACCACTGCCGGATTCGCCGCTGATATACACAGGTGCCTGGCTGCGTGCCAGTTTGGCAATCATGGTGCGCACATAGCCCATGGTAGGCGATGCACCAATCAGGTCGACAGTATTGGCCCCTTGCGATTCTTTTTGCGACGAGAGCTTGAGCGCAGACTCCACCAGTGGCCGCAACTGCTTGAGTGAAATCGGTTTGGTAATGTAGTCATACGCACCGGCTTTCAGCGCAGAAACCGCATTCTCAGCGCTGCCATATGCCGTAATCACGGCAACCGGCAGTCCTGGAAATTGCGCATTAATAAATTGCACCAGCTCGAGCCCCAAGCCATCTGGCAGCCGCATATCTGTCAGGCACAAGTCATAGCTGAAAGAGTTAAGCATATGTTTTGCGTCAGTGACTGTGCTGGCACTTTCCGCCTGTATGCCCATGCGTTCCAGGGTCAGTACCACCAGTTCTCGAATATCGGTCTCGTCATCGACCACCAGACAACGATAGGAATTTGCCATTTAAACGATTGCCTTTTTAACTGTCAGAGAAAATTGAGTGCCATTGGGGCTGCTGATGTAATTCAGTTTCGCACCATTGGCCTCTGCGAGCTCACGCGCAATAAATAACCCTAGCCCGGTACCGGTTTTTTCCGTTGTCATGAACGGCTCAAACAGATGAGGCTGTATTTTAGGGTCCAGTCCGCTGCCGTCGTCCTTGACCATCAGGTGAATAAACTGACCGGTTTTGTCGACTACGACTTTGAGTTGCAGGCTTTGGGCCTGTTGCTGGCTATGCCGCCAACCATTCTTGCACAGATTCCACAAAATCTGGTTAATGTGCCTGCGGTCAAACACGATGCTAATCTGTTTGGTCGGCAGGTCTAGCGTAAAGTTCGCCAGGTCGATTTTTTCCACGGCACAAAATTGCTGGTAAAACTCCTGCACAAACGTATTAATATTGAATTGGTCCTGGTTAGTGCGGTCACGCCGGTTGAGCTCCAGCACATCCTTGATGATCTGGTCTAGCCGCTGCACATTGTCAGAAATGATTTGCAGCATACGCTCTGAGCCAGGCTCTAGTGCATCTTCTTGCAACAGCTGTGTGGCGTGGCTGATGGCGCTGAGCGGGTTGCGGATTTCATGGGCGATATTGGCGGTTAATCTGCCTAATGCTGCCAATTTAACCTGGTGCGCTTGGGTTTGGATTTGTGACCAGTCTTCAATAAAGATCACTACGCCGTTTTCAATATTTTCAGAAATCGCATGAAAGCGGATGCCTAAATCACGATTATTGATGCTGAGCTTTACTGCGTCTGCCACGGAAGGGTTGTTGGCCGGGGATGACGCTAGCAGTTGCATCACTGCGGGCATCAGTTGTACAAGCGGTGTATGCAGCTGTACCGCCGCTTGCAAGGTGGTTTCTTCCAGGCCCAGCAGGTTACACGCTTGCTGGTTATAGTGTTTGAGGTTTCTGTACTGGTCTATCACCAGCACGCCGTTAGGCATTTCTTGCGTGATCAGCGCATTGGTTTTGGCCAGGTGTTCAATGTCCTGACCGCGTTGCGTTGCCAGAATTTCGCTACTTTGCATGCGGGCCGTCAATGTCTGTGCCAACCAGGCGGTGGCAAAACAGCTTAATGAGAGCAGGACAGAGTTACTGTATTCGTTGATGGGCAGGTTACGGTGAATAATCTGGAAGGTATTCTCCAGCAAAATGCCTATGGTGGCGATGGAGGCATAAAACAGGGCGAAGCGGCCATCGCTGATCAGTCCGGCAAAGATAATGTTGATAATCAGCAAGAGCCCAATGCCGCTCTGGTTGCCCGGTAAAAAGTGCATCATCACCGCTAAAAATACGATATCCAAGCTGGTTTGGATTTTTAACGCCATGCCACGCTTGGATTGTAGCGACTCAAAGCTGACGCTGACCGCGATGGCATACAAAAAGAAGATCAGCAACAGCCAGAATGAGAACGAAGGCTCAGAGGGCGCATTTCTGAAATAGGGCCAAAGCTGGCTGCCAAAAAGCATGCCTGAGGCGCCAAGCCGATAAAGGCTATAAAGCCTGAGATGCTGGGTGTCTGGGGTCTTCTCCGCGGTAGGCGTAATGACGGTGGCTGTCATCAGGCAGGCTCCGCAGCCACGCTGGCAGAGGCGTCTTGAATCGGTGAAAGTGACAGATGAAGCAGGGTGATCGTGGGTGTTGTTTTGATTGTCATAATAGGGGCCGTACTTTCGCTGCTATCGGCCTTATTCTAACAGTAAATAAATTTAAAACTGATATACTCGCAGGCAACAGGGAGATAAAACAGTGCATATTTCTTTGATGACACATGATAATCAACAACAATGTCGCGAAAATGGCACCTTCACCCGCCTAATGGGCGGGTGATCTCGGGGATGGGAATCTAGTAGTGGCAAGTGCGCAGGAAATATCAGATTTTTTACGTCAGGTTGAAAAGCGGGCCTTCAGGCAAACCGCTTATGCGGTGCGTGATGACCATGTTGCACTGGATATTGTGCAGGATGCGATGCTGAAGCTGGCCGATAAGTATGCCGGCAAGCCGATTGAAGAATATCCCATGCTGTTTCAGCGCATCCTGCAAAATACCATGCGGGATTACTGGCGGCGGCAAAAAGTACGTAACCTGTGGACGACCTTGTTTTCATCCTTTGGTCAGCAAGAGGATGAAGACTATGATCCACTCGAAACCATAGAAGTAGAAAGTGCTGACAGTGACCCCGCAGGCCAGTTGGAGCGGGCACAAATCATGGCACTGATTGAAAAAGCCCTGACAAAATTACCGACACGTCAACGAGAAGCATTTGTGTTGCGTTATTGGGAGGAATTGGATGTTGCTGAAACGGCATCAGTCATGGGTTGTTCTGAAGGAAGTGTCAAAACGCATTGCTCACGGGCAGTCAGTGCGTTATCCATGTTATTAGAGCAAGCCGGGATTGGTGCCCGTCAGATGCGAAAAAAGGAGTAGAGCCATGAGGAAACAACGTCTTCTGGAAGACGACTTGCCTATCCCTCTGCGCGAAGGTGTTGAGTGGCTAAAGCAAGACGATAGTCGGTTACCTGCCGAAGTGGAAACCCGTCTGGCGCTAGCGCGCCAGGCTGCGTTAAAGCGTTTTGAGGAATCTTCACAGACTGGCTACGCCTGGTCAAGTGTGTTGTCCTGGGCGTCATTTGGCCATCCGCGCATGGCTGGCATGGCCGCCCTGTCAGTGTTTTTTGCGGTGGGCTTATTTGTCCTCACCGCTAGCCACAATGATGACGCCATGCTGCTGAGTGATGATTTGCCAGTAGAGGCGTTTGTCGATAACGGCTTTGATGCCTGGCAATATTCGGAAAATATCTGAGGCCTTTGGCTGATGTATTTCAGAGTTCGTGCTTAATAATAAAATAATGAGTCAATGGAACAACGAGAAATGATGCGAAATCATTCGTTTTTATCAGGGTGGTTGGTGTGTTCGCTATGCGTGGGGCTTTCACTGCCCGCAGCGCATGCTTCAGGGGTTGCGTCAGGTCTGCGATGGGTCGCCATGGCTGATATTGGCGCCATCAAAAATGACTTATCCCCCACGGATCCTTCTGCAAATGTGACTTGGTCGCAATTGACCGATCAGCAACGCTCGGTGCTGTCGCCGTTAGCCGGTGAATGGGATACTTTGCGGCCCTGGCAGCGTGAAAAAATGCTGGATATTGCCAAAGAATACCCCAAAATGGATGCGCAAAAGCAGCAGCGAATCCAGCATCAACTGGTCAAGTGGAGCCGCATGACCCCCTATGAGCGTGAAAATGCTCGCAAACGCTACCAGCAGTTTCAGAGCTTAACGCCAGAGAAAAAAGAGGCCCTGCGCAAGCAATGGAAAGAACACAAGCAAAAGTCCGCGATCACAGAAGGCTATGACCCTGAGTTTGACGGAGCAGAGCATTAGTGTGATGCCGAAGAACTTTAACGATCGTTGCTTTATTGAGTCGTTATCCAATAAAAAACCCGCGATATCGCGGGTTTTTTATTTGCAGGTTAACGTGTATTCATTCAGTTGGCTTCTTCACCCAGTGATTTGCTCATGGACAGCCCGGTGAGGACAATTTCACCTTCTCCGCCGTTATGAGAAGTTAGGGTGCTGTAGTTATGCTCCATCCATTTTTTGATACGTTTAGCATCACCAATCCGGGTCAGTTTGCCGACAGAGTCCAGCAGCACCAGGATCAGCGGTTCGCCTGCAATGGTGGCCTGCATCACAAGGCAGCGGCCTGCTTCACTGATATAACCGGTTTTTGATAAGCCGATCTCCCAGCTGCTGTTGCCGCTTTCGCGTACCAGGGCATTGGTATTGTGAAAGTGCACTGGCTGGCGGCGGGTGCCCACATTTAAGTCATAGTCAGAAGTCGTGGTAATTTGGCGGATCAAAGGATACTGATACGCAGCATGCACCATTTTTGCCAAGTCCATCGCGGTGGATACGTTATTGCTGGTGAGTCCGGTAGAGTCTTCAAAGTGCGTGTTCATCATGCCCAGGCTCACAGCTTTGGCATTCATATCTTGGATAAAGCGTGCCTTGCCGCCAGGGTAGTTGGTTGCCAGTGCTGAAGCTGCGCGGTTTTCTGAGGCAATCAAAGCCAGGTTGAGCATGTCTTCACGCGTCATGGTGGTGCCTACGGGCAAACGTGAAGAAGTGCCTTTGAGATAGTCCACATCCATTTCGGTAATAGAAACCTGCTCGTTCAAATTAAGCTTGGCATCCAGCACTACCATGGCTGTCATCAGTTTGGTCACTGAGGCAATCGGTGTTGGGGTATCCAGGTTTTTGGAATAAATGATTTCATGCGTGTTCTGGTTCATCACCAAGGCTTTGGTTGAAGCAATGGAGAGGTTTCCATTACCAGACTTGCCTTCGAATGAATCAAACATTTCTGCGTCGACGGCAGATCGGGCTGATTTTCTGGCATGTCCATGCATCTTGACCGGACGCATGGATTTGGTTTTCTCGGGATTGACGCGATATTGCGAAGAAGATGCTCTGGTGCTGTACTTCTTGCTCTTGCTGGCAGACACCGTCTGTTTCTTGGAAGGTGACTTTGCTGAGGCTTGACCCGCAGGTGCAAAAGCGATGGAACACACTAGCAATACTTTAAGACAATGCTTGTAAAAACTCATAATCAACCTTCCTAAAACCCGCCTCATTATTGCCCAGTAATTATTCAGAGTCAATCACTTATCGCAATTTTTTAGTGTAAAAAATTAAACCGCTTTTCTTCATTCGCCGCAATAAGTTTTGGCTCGTTTAACAGAGTGTGGCACAATAATTATCCACTAAACTTTTGATTTTTAAATCATATGTCAGCAGGCTTGAAATACTTCTTTTCTAAAGACCACACCTGGGCGGCGCAATCCGAAGATGGGCTGTGGCTGGTAGGTATCACCGATTATGCACAAAACATGCTGGGCGATGTGGTGTTTGTGGATCCGCCAAAAGTGGGGCAGTCTGTGCAGCAATCCACTGTGTGTGGCTTGATAGAATCGGTCAAAACGGGTTCTGACCTCTATGCGCCGCTCACCGGGGTGGTGCAGGCCATTAATGAAGAAGCCCTTTTTTCACCTGAAAAGATTAATGATCACCCTTACGACACCTGGTTATTCAAGCTGGCGCCAGAGGCCACTGGTGCCGAGGCTTTGCTGGATAAAACAGCTTACGAAGCAGGACTTTAAGGCGCGATGGATGGCTGCGCTTTTTTGATTTTAAGCGTAGGCTCGGCGTAGAGTAAATCCGCAAGATGTACGCGGACAGTTTTGCCCGAGGCTGGCTGGCTATGTAATGACAGTGTGGTGTGGTGGATATTCAAGTCGCGGCTGGCGAATCCCAGAAAAACCAGCATGGTCAGCATAAAAGAGATTCTGAGTGAAAGTTGTTGCATGTTGAGTTCCTTAAAGTCTTTTTAATTCAATTACATCGCAGCCGTTTTGATGATTTGTAACGCGAATCAGGTATAATTTGCGCTTACTAAAAAATTTTCAGCAAGTTGTTCTTCGGGTTGTGTTAACAAATGCCTATCTACGATTTCCAATGTACTGCGTGTGGTTACCAGCAAGAGCTGATGCGCAAGGTTTCTGCGCCTTCAGTCGAGGCTTGCCCTAAGTGCCAGCAGCAGACGTTTAGCAAGCAAGTGTCTGCCCCCAACTTTCAATTAAGCGGTAGCGGCTGGTATGCCACCGATTTCAAAAACAATCAGTCAGCCGCCGGCAGTAAACCTGCTGAATCCGCCAGTGCAGGTGAGTCTGCCAAGTGCAATCCCGGTTGCGCCTGCCACTCATAAACGATCCCCATGAAAAAATATTTCATCACAGGCTTGCTGGTACTGGTCCCATTATTTATTACGGTGTGGGTGCTTAAAACTTTAGTGCAAACGCTGGACCAGAGCCTGTTGTTGCTGCCTGCCGCCTGGCGCCCAGAAGCGTGGCTGGGGGTAGATATTCCCGGCTTTGGCGTGATTCTGACGGTGGGTATTGTGCTCGCTACAGGCTTGGTGGCAACCAATATTTTCGGCCAGCAACTGATTGAGTTGTGGGAAGGCCTGCTGATCCGTGTGCCGGTAGTGAAATCCATTTATTCCAGCGTTAAGCAAGTCTCAGATACCTTGTTTTCGGATTCTGGCAATGCTTTCCGCCAGGCACTGCTGATTCAGTATCCCCGTGAGGGCGTATGGACCATCGCCTTTTTGACCGGCACGCCGGGGGGCGATGTGACCAACCATTTGCAGGGTGAGTATGTCAGCGTGTATGTTCCCACCACACCTAACCCGACCTCGGGCTTTTTTCTCATGCTGCCTAAAGCCGATGTCATTCCGCTCGACATGAGTGTGGATCAGGCCTTGAAATACATCATCAGCATGGGTACAGTGGCGCCCTTGCCTAAACACCATTAACCGCAACACCACTTTAACTTTATAAAATTATTATGATGCGTACACATTATTGCGGTCACCTGAACCGCGAACATATCGGACAAACCGTGACACTGTGTGGCTGGGCCCACCGTCGTCGCGACCACGGGGGCGTGATTTTTATTGATTTGCGTGATCGCGAAGGCCTGGCGCAAATTGTGATAGACCCGGATACCAAAGACGCGTTTGCCATCGCCGAGACTGTACGTAACGAGTTTGTGTTGCGTGTGGTCTGTAAAGTGCGGGCGCGTCCTGAAGGCACGGTCAACCCTAACTTGCCGACCGGTGAAGTCGAGATGCTGGCGACCGAAATTGAAGTATTGAACGCTTCGCTGACGCCACCTTTTATGCTGGATGATGACAACCTGACCGAAACAGTGCGTCTGGAGCATAGATACATAGACCTGCGCCGTCCGGCCATGCAGAAAAACCTCATGCTGCGCTACAAAGTGGCGAAAAACCTGCGTGACTATCTGGATGAAAATGGCTTTATTGAGGTGGAAACACCCATGTTGACGCGCTCAGCGCCT
>CAKZJM010000143.1 GCA_936943315.1 uncultured Methylophilus sp.
TTTCTGCATGCGTTTGAATCTTCTGCGGCAGTGGCTGATCGAACGGGGTGGATTCCTTATCACCTCACGGTCTACCAGGCTGAACAGCTCATTGCCGCGGTGCCTTGTTACATCAAAACGCATTCTTATGGCGAATATGTCTTTGACTGGGCATGGGCCGATGCCTATGAGCAGGCGGGCGGCCAGTATTATCCCAAATTGATTGCGGCGATCCCGTTTTCTCCGGTCACCGGTCCGCGATTGCTGGTGCATCCTGAGGTTGGAGACCCGCAGGCATTGGCGATGGCTATGTTGGCCCAAATGCGTGCGCTGTGCCAGACGCAGGCCTGGTCTGGTCTGCATGTGTTGTTCCCTGACACGGCATCTGCAAGCGCATGTCGTACAGCCGGAGGATTACTCAGGAAGGGTGTGCAATTCCGCTGGGAAAATGTGGGTTATGCGGACTGGGAGACTTTTCTTGCCGCCTTAAGCCGCGATAAACGCAAGAAAATCCGGCAGGAGCGTCACAAGGTCGCCCAACAAGGCGTGCTTTGCCGTGAGGTGAGTGGTCATGATGTCAGTCCGGCAGAGTTGGCCTTGTTTTATCAGTGTTATTGCAACACCTATCACCGGCACGGCAGTTCGCCTTATTTGCCCTATGCTTTTTTTGAGCAGATTAGCCGCGAGATGCCTGATCAGTTCAGGCTGTTTATTGCCGCCCAGGAGGGTGAAGACGTGGCGGCTAGTGTGTGTATATTAGGCGACGACACGCTCTATGGCCGTTATTGGGGATGTTTGCGCGAGATTTCCTGCCTGCATTTTGAATTATGCTATTACCAGCCGCAACTGTTTTGCATACGTGAGGGCGTGCGCTACTTTGAAGGCGGTGCTCAAGGTGTGCACAAACTGGCCAGGGGATTCGCCCCTTACCCCACCTGTTCATATCATTGGTTAACGCACGCTGACTTTCACCAGAGTGTGGCGCGTTTTCTCAGCCGCGAGGCAGGCAGTATTGAGGCGTATGTCGACGAACTGGAGGAGCGCAGCCCCTACAAGGGTGCTCCTCCCTCAATTGCCTCATGACTTACCAGGGAATGGCTTTGCCATCGTAGGCAATAAAACTGCCAGATTGGGCACAGCTCAGGTGATCAATCACCTGGCGTAATCCGCGCACACTGGTTTCCGTATCGATCAAGCCATTTGGCCCGCCCATGTCTGTGCGCACCCAGCCCGGATGCAAGGCAGCTACCGCAATATTGAATTCGCGTAAGTCTAAAGCCAGGCTTTTAACCACCATGTTGAGGGCGGTTTTGCTGCTGCGGTAGATATACTCTCCTCCGCTGCCATTATCTTCAATGCTGCCCATTTTGCTGGTCATGGCAATCAGTTTGGCCTGGTTGGCGCGCCGCAGTTGCGGTAAAAACGCTTCGGCCAGATAGTAGGTCGTTAATGTATTGACCTGAAATGCGTGCAACCACGCTTGCGGGTCGGTTTTGCCAAACCTGCTTTCAGGGTAAGTGCCTGCGTTGCTGATCAAGATATCTACGGTGATAGCAGATAAGCGGGCAGCGAGGTCGCGTATCGCGGCGACATCAGCCACATCCAGGGCAAGTACTTGTACGTTAGCGTGTGCGGCCGCCAGTTGCTGTAACGCCGGGGCCTGGGCTAGGTCGCGCACCGTGGCGTACACCTGGTGCCCCTCTAACGCATACTGTTTGACGTATTCCAGTCCAATGCCCCGATTGGCGCCAGTGATGAATATCGTTTGAGTGGTCATGGTTCACCTCGTTTCATTAAATCAATTGAATCTGGGATATGATTGAATTTTACGCTGGTTTGTATGCCAGAGTGATATCTTTGCAATCGCAAATGGAGTGGTGAGTTGATGGCTGTAGTGAGTCGCTGGGCAAGTGTCGGTGTCTGGATTGGATTGTGTTCGGTGTTGTTGGCGACCAATGCCCTGGCGGGTGCGGTGGTGGATGCCAGTAAAAAAATCCCATCGAGACCCTCTTTATTAAAACCTGAAGATGTGGCGGTCATCTACAACGTCAACGACGCGCAAAGCGAAGAAATTGCCCGCTACTATTTACAGGCCAGGCAAGTGCCTGCTGAAAACCTGATCGGCGTTGAATTGCCCCGGCATGGCAAAGATGCCTTGAGCGCCGCCGAATTTGAATCCCTAAAAACACAACTCGATGCCAAGTTAACCAATCAGCAAGTCCTGTTGCTGGTGTGGCGCTCACCGTTTGCAGTGCAATGTAACAGCCTGACCAGTGCGCTGACCTTGGGGCTAGACCTCAACCAGTGCCGTAAAACCTGCGATCCTGGCCGGGATAGTCCTTATTTTAATAGCCTGTCATTGCGCCCGTGGGCAGACCACCATATCCGCTTGTCCATGCAATTGCCGATTACCAGTATTGAAGCCGCCAAGGCATTGATTGACCGCGGTGTGCTCAGCGAATTCAGTTTAAATGAGGCCAATGGCTATTTCCTCAAAACACGGGATACCGCCCGCTCAAAACCACGCGAGCCTTTTTTCCCGCAAGATGGCATGACTATCCTCTCCAAAAAACTCACGCTGCACACCCTGAGCCAGGAGGCAATTGAAAAACAGCCTGCGGTCATGTTTTATTTCACCGGGCAAAAGCAGGTGGACTACATGCTGACCAACACCTACCTGCCCGGTGCCATTGCCGACCATTTGACTTCTACCGGCGGCATTTTGGGCAATTACAACGCGCAGATGCCGGTGACCCGCTGGCTGGATGCGGGGGTGACGGGCAGTTATGGCACAGTGTCGGAGCCATGTAATTATTGGCAAAAATTTCCTAACCCGCAAATTGTACTGGGACATTACCTGGCGGGCGAAACCTTGATTGAGGCCTACTGGAAAAGCGTGAAATGGCCCATGCAAGGCGTGTTTGTGGGCGAACCCTTGGCCAAACCTTATGCCCGGACGGCGCCAGTGATGGGTGAATAAACCCTTAAACTGCGGGTGAATTCCCCGTCACAATCCTGTCATTGCCCGGTGGCAGATGTGTCGTATAATCGCTGCCATCAATGTATTGAGAATGGCTCGTGCAAGATATTCGTTGGAAAGCGTTCTGGAGTCTGCTGTTCTGGGCATTTTGTTGCCTGATGGTTGGCTGGTTTACCCAGGCAGAAACTGCCTGGCTATTGTTTACCGCCGGGGCCCTGATTTATTTTGCTGCCCATATTTACTGGATACACCGCTTGTACCAGTGGGCACTTAAGCCCAGCCTCAATTTCATGCCAAACGGCAAAGGCATCTGGGAAGATATCTTTGCTAACCTCTACCACGAGATGCGCCGCCATTCGCGCAGCCAGAGCCAGCTCAGCAGTACCCTCGAACGGCTGCGCCATGCCACCAGTGCGTTACCAGACGGCGTGGTGGTACTCAATAACCGCAATGAAATCGAATGGTTTAACGAGCCTGCCGTCCAGCGCCTGGGCTTAAAACGCCAGCACGATGAAAACCAGCCAATTTACTATCTGTTACGCCAGGCAGAGTTTATTGAGTATTTGCAGGCAGAAGACTACAGCGAGCCGCTCAAGCTTAAATCCTGGCGCAGCCCCGATGTGACGCTGGAATTACAGATTATCCCTTTTGCCAGCAAGCAGCGTCTGCTGATTTGCCGGGATGTCTCGGCGATTGAGAAAACCGAGGTCATGCGGCGCGATTTTATTGCCAACGTCTCGCACGAGCTACGCACGCCATTGACCGTGATTGGCGGCTTTCTCGAAACCATCAGCGATATGCAAGGCGAAGTGTCGCCTGATATCCAGCCTTATTTTGACATGATGCAATCGCAGACCACCCGTATGCGCCGCATTATTGAAGACTTGCTGACGCTCTCGCGCCTGGAAAATAATGTCACGCTCAAAGATGAGACTGATATTGCCATGCCTGCGTTGCTAGCCCAGTTACAGAAAGATGCACAAGCACTCAGCCATGGCCAGCATAGTGTCTCCTTGCATATGGAGACCAAGGTTAATCTCCGCGGCAGCTACAATGAATTATTAAGCGCATTGAGTAATCTGACCAGCAATGCCGTGCGCTACACGCCTGAGCATGGCAAGATCGATATCTACTGGCAAATGCGGGGTGAAGAAGCCGTGTTTACGGTGCAGGATACCGGGATTGGCATTGAAGCCCAGCATTTGCCCAGATTGACCGAACGTTTTTACCGTGTGGACAGCGGCCGCAGCCGGGATACCGGCGGGACTGGATTGGGGTTGTCCATTGTCAAGCATATTCTGCATCACCACCAGGCCAGCCTGCAGGTTGAGAGTGAGCCGGGGCAGGGCAGCCGGTTCCAGATTGTTTTTCCAGCCCAGCGGGTGCTCCCTGCATGAAGCGATCCGGCTGCGGTGTACTGATAGTGCTGCTGGCCGGATGCGCGACACCGAATGGCGGGTATGTGGACTCCCCAAATGGGCGGCCGGTGCCCGTAAGGCAAGACCGCAACACCTTTCACCAACTGGTCAAAACCGACCTGGACCGCTTAGCTGATATTGAATATGCCGAGAACGTGAGCACCTTGCGTTTGTTGATGCTTAAAATGTATAAGCGCAATCCGGCAGAAGCCCTCAAATCTGGCCTGGGGTCGCCAGAGCAAATTGCCACCTATGTGTTTGAGCAGGATGCCATACATCACTGGCAGTTTGACGCATTGAGCGGCGCGCAGGATACCGCGGCTATCAAGCTGGCATTGAATCCGCAATACAGCGGCGATCGCGTGCTGGCGTTGGTGGTGGGCATACAGTCCATGATGTTCCGGGCGCATGGCAACAAGTCGGCCTTTTTTCTGACGGATAGCATAGAGCCGCAAAGTTTGTATAATGCCGCCAGAAATATCGAAATTGCCGTGTGGAAACTCACCAACGCAAAAAATGCCCAGGGCGAATTGCTGTTACTGACCAATAGCCAGCCCGGTGAAGTGCAAAATCTCAGTTTTGAGCGTGAATTTAGCAAGATGATTGCACGCACAGATTTGTTGGCACTGACGCTGGCCGAAAAATCGCAACGCTTTATTTCGCGGCTCACGCAAAGTATTTCAACCGCTCCTTTTTTACCTTTCAGATAAGCTTTCATCATGCAAGCAGCACTGCCCTTACTTAATGGGTTGACACCCGCCCAATTCATGGCCGAATACTGGCAAAAGAAACCCCTGTTAATCCGTGGGGCGATGCCGGATTTTCGTGGCCTGCTTGACCCCAGCGAGCTGGCCGGGCTGGCATGTGAGGCTGAGGTGCCCTCCAGGCTCATCCAGTTTGATCCTGCAAGGCAGCAGGAGGGCAAAGGCTGGGAGGTCAGGCAGGGGCCGTTTGACGACGAAGACTTTACTTCGTTGCCCCCCCAGCATTGGACGCTGCTAGTGCAAGGCGTGAATCACGTATTGCCCGAAGCGCAAGCGTTGCTGTCTCAATTCAATTTTATTCCCAATGCCAGGCTGGATGATGTCATGGTCAGCTATGCCCCAACAGGCGGCGGCGTCGGGCCGCACATTGATAGCTACGACGTATTTCTGCTGCAAGGCGCAGGCAAGCGCCGCTGGCGGATTAGCCAGCAAACGGATTTGCGCCTGATTGCCGATGCACCGCTGCGCATTTTGTCGCATTTTGTCAGTGAGCAGGAATGGGTGCTGGAGCCAGGGGATATGCTATACCTGCCGCCAAACGTGGCGCACTGGGGCATCGCCGAAGACGACGAGTGCATGACTTATTCCATCGGCTTTCGTGCCCCTGCCGCGCGCGAACTGGCCATTGAGTTTCTTGAGTTCTGTCGGCAGGAGGGTATGCCTGACGAGTTATATCGTGACCCCGACATGCAACCGGTGGCGGATGTTGCCGAGGTGGATGCCAACATGGTGAGCAATGTGGCAGCCATGATGCAGCGCTTATCTTGGGGTTCAGCACAATTAGGCCCTTTTTTAGCCAAGTATTTTTCTGAACCCAAGGCTTATGTGGTGTTTTCGCCTAATCGCAAACTGAGCCTCGAAAAGTTCACCCAGCAGGCGGCGAAAAATGGGCTCGTTCTCGATTTGCAAACGCAGATGCTGCATTGGCAAGGCCAGTATTTTATCAATGGGGAGGCGGTTCCTCCATTGAGTGCTAATCTATTGAATATATTAGCAAATCAGCGGGAGTTGGCGGCGCCTTTGTGTCAGGGGGATGCAGTCAAACCGCTGTTGCCGTGGCTGCATGAGATGTACTTGTCCGGCTATTTGCACCTGGCTGAAAATGACGCATGATGGCGTGATTGAGCCATCAATTCAGCGGCTTTTTTGTGAGAAAACCACAAGGAACGCGCGCTGACATAAAAAAATCCTTTATTTTTCGATGGTTTTGCGTTCTTTTTTTAATAAATTACTGATACAATTTTTTCACTCGGCTGGTTCTGCATCAACAGGATTGACCGTAAATAATTTTTTGCTCATACATACTAAGGAAATAAAGATGACACGTTCTGCATTGTTGGCTGCATTGTTGGCTTTGGCTTTGACTGCTTGTGGTGAAAAACCAGCTGAAGAAGCGCCTGCTGCTGAGGCACCTGCTGCTGAAGCTCCAGCTGCTGAAGCTCCTGCTGAGGCTGCACCAGCCGAAGCTGCTCCTGCTGAAGCTGCACCAGCTGAAGCTGCTCCTGCTGAAGCTGCTCCTGCTGAAGAAGCTAAGTAATTCAGCGTTAAGTAATCCAGACGAAAGTCACCGGGTTTACTTAAACCAGTTTTACTTAAAATCTAGTTTTACTTAGATGTAGAAAAGCCGACTCGCGTCGGCTTTTTTATTGCCTGAAGCAGCGTCATGCCGCTTGGGCACGAGCGTTAAATCACGCGGCTGTTTTAAGTGGAGTCAATTCGTTGGCAATCTGGCAAATGCGGATAAAGTCTTCTGCCACTAATGAAGCGCCGCCAATCAGGCCACCATCCACATCAGGCATGCTCAATAATTGCGCGGCATTGCCGGGGTTCATGCTGCCGCCGTAGAGCAGGGTGATCTCTTGTGCCACTTGCATATCGAGTAATTCGATATGACCACGGATAAAAGACAAAATGGCCTGTGCATGTTGCGGTGTTGCTGCCTTGCCGGTGCCAATCGCCCATACTGGCTCATAAGCAATCACGCCTTTGGCCAGCGCCTGAATACCCACGTGGGCAATCACCGGGTTTAGTTGGCGTACTACGACCAGATCGGTTTCGCCTTGCTCGTATTCTTCCAGGGTTTCACCTATGCATAAAATGGGTGTAAGCCCGGCTTTGAGTGCAGCTTCAAAGCGCTCGCCACAGGTTTCATCACTATCGTGGCCGCGTTGTCGGCGCTCAGAGTGTCCGATAATCACATAGGTGCAACCAAACTCCTTCAGCATCAGTGGTGATACCGAGCCGGTGTAGGCGCCACGCTCATGACGGCTCATGTTTTGACCACCCCAGGCAATATGGCTGTTTTGCAGCAATTGCTGGGCTTGGAACAAATACGGATGTGGCGGGCACACCGCATAGCGCGCTTTATGGTGGTGCGTTTGTTGCAATAGCGTTTGCATAAACTGCTGATTGTCTGGCAAGTTGCCGTGCATTTTGCGGTTGGCAACCACCAGCTTGGAGCGATTTGTCATCACACCGTTTCCTTCCTGGGTTTTCTTTCTATAATAACGAATATTTTACAGAAAACTTAACGGTATGCCTCAACTTGATTTTTCATTGCAATTGGCCTCGCAAGCGGCGGATATTCCCTCTGCCAGCCAATTCAAACGCTGGGTACGCGCGGCGTTGCGGGTAGAAACCAGCCTGGCCATCCGTGTGGTAGATGAAGAAGAAGGGCGGCAATTGAACGCCAGTTACCGCGGCAAGGATTACCCCACCAACGTACTGACTTTTCCATTGACTGAAGAGCCTTTGCTCATGGGCGATATTGTCATTTGTGCCCCAGTCGTCGCCAGGGAGGCCAAGGAACAAGGCAAAGCTTTGCTGGCTCATTATGCGCATATGACAGTGCATGGCGTGCTCCACTTACATGGCTATGACCATGAAATTGATGCCCAAGCCGACCTGATGGAGGCCATGGAGATTGCCATCCTGCACAAGCTGGGTTTTGCCAATCCGTATGCAGAATAACCTTTGATCCTGCATCGCAAATCGTTACAATCCAAGCATGGACGCGACACTCAACAGCCCGCTTACCGCCCAGGTCAAAATCAAAGGCGAAACACTCTCTGAGTTGCCGCAAGACCTGTATATTCCGCCGGATGCGCTGGAGGTTTACCTGGAAACCTTTGAAGGCCCGCTAGACTTGTTGCTGTACCTGATCCGCAAGCATAACCTGGATATTCTGGATATTCCCATGGCTGACCTTACGGTGCAATACATGGCCTATGTCGAGAAGATGAAGGCGATTAAACTCGAACTGGCGGCTGAGTATTTACTGATGTCAGCCATGCTGATTGAAATCAAGTCGCGCATGCTATTGCCCAAGCCTACCGAGGTTGAGGAAGAGGACGATCCGCGTGCTGAATTGGTCAAGCGCCTCATGGAATATGAGGCGATCAAGCTGGCTGCGCAAAGACTGGATGCCATGCCTAAGGTGGGGGAAGACATTGATGTGGCAGCTGCTTACTACCAGCATATCAGCCAGGTGAAGCCACCTGAGGTCAGCCTGGACGACTTGATGGAAGCGTGGCGTAATGTCTTGAAGCGCGCCAAGTTAAATCAGCATCATAAACTGGGCCGTGCCGAGCTCTCTGTGCGCGAGCATATGAGTTTGTTATTACGCCGCTTAAGCGGGGTGCAAGTGCTGCGTTTCGACGAGTTGTTCGACCTGCACACCGAAGGGGTGCCTAAGCTGGTGGTGAATTTTCTGGCGATGCTGGAACTGGCCAAAGAGGGGTTGATCCGGATTACGCAGCAGGAAGCGTTTGGAACCATTTATGTGCAAGCCAATAGCTCGACTTAGGAAACGCCATGCGTGAGCCGGACAGTATTCATGAGATGAAGTGTGTTCTGGAAGCCGCGTTGCTGACTTCACCGCAACCTTTGGCGCTGGATGATCTGCTCAAACTCTTTAGCGGGCGTATGGAGCGTGCCACGTTGCGTATGCTGCTGGACGAACTCAAAACCGACTGGGTAGACAAAACCCTGGACCTGGTCCAGGTAGCCAGCGGCTACCGCTTTCAGGCTAAACCGGAATATAGTGAGTTTCTCTCCCGCTTAAACCCCGAGCGGCAGCCTAAGTATTCGCGGGCAGTGATGGAAACACTGGCGATTATTGCCTACCGGCAACCCGTGACGCGCGGGGATATTGAGCAGATACGTGGCGTGGCGGTCAATCCTAACGTGATCCGTCAATTACAGGAGCGCGACTGGATAGACGTGGTCGGCCAGCGGGAGGTGCCAGGCAGACCGTCCTTATATGCCACTACCAAGCATTTCCTGGACGATCTCAACTTGCGCTCACTGGCCGAATTGCCGCCCTTTGAAGCCTTTGCCCAAACTGAAATTCCGCTGGAGTAATTCTGACTGTGACCGCCTCATCGCTTAAGATTAGAATCAGCCACGAAGGTAATATTGCCCTCGGCCCAGGCAAGATTGAGTTGTTAAAACACATTGAGCAACATGGATCGATTTCAGCCGCAGCCAAACAGATGAAGATGTCATATCGCCGCGCCTGGGAGCTGGTTGATATGATGAACCGCTGTTTTGACCAGCCGGTGGTGGTCAGTACCGCAGGCGGTTCGCATGGAGGGGGCGCGCAAGTCACTGCATTTGGCCAGGCTTTGATGCTGGCTTATCAACAAATTTTGCATAAATCGGCACAAGCCGCCGCCGATGAATTGCATTTAATTACACAACATTTGAAAAAAACCTGATTTTTTTTAGCTATCGTAATGCATGCATGGCTATAACGGTGTTAGCATCACGAGCGGGCGACAATGTGTCGCATACATATGACCAATGTTTTGCAGGATATGAAACCAATGAAAAAATGGATGTGGCTGGTATTGTCCCTCATAGGATTGTCCCAGATCAGTTTGTGGGCGCAGGCAGAAGACCGCAAAATCAAGGTGTTTGCAGCAGCGAGCCTGACGGATGTCATGAATGTACTCGCCAAGCAATATACCCAGCAAACGGGCGTGCAAGTGGTGCCTGTGTATGGGGGGTCTGGCACCCTGGCCAAACAGCTTGAGCAAGGTGCGCCAGGTGACCTGTTTATTTCAGCCGATGAAAAGTGGATGCAATATCTCAAGGATAAGCAACTGGTGCAAGTGTCGACGATCAAGCCATGGCTGGGCAACCGCTTAGTCATGATTACACCGCAAGCTAAACCACTGAGTATCAAAGCCGAGGCGGTGACAGACATCGGCCAGCAGGCCCCAGGCTACTGGTGCACAGGCGATACGCTGTCGGTACCGGTGGGGATTTATGCCAAACAGTCACTGACCAGCCTGGGATGGTGGGATAAGCTCAAGAACCGCCTGGTCAGTACCCAGGATGTACGCGCAACCTTGAATCTGGTGGAGCGGGATGAGTGCGACGTAGGCATTGTCTACGCCAGCGATGCGCAATCCTCAGGCAAGGTGAAAGTCGCGGGTGAGTTTGCAGAAAACAGCCATGTACCGATTGTGTACCCCATCGCTGTGTTGCCACAAGCCTCCGCAGAAACCACGGCGTTTTACCGCTACCTGCAATCGGAAGAGGCCAGGAAATTATTGGTTTCATACGGTTTTAAACCCTTATTTAACGATTAATTCAGCACGATGTGGACACTCTCCCCGGCTGAGTTAGCGGTCGTACTGCTTTCGTTAAAAGTGGCAGCTTGTTGCGTGCTGGTGCTGGTGCTACCGGCCATCGGCATGGCCTGGCTGCTGGCGCGTAAACAATTTTGGGGGCATGCCTTGGTCGACGCCTTGGTACATCTGCCCATGGTATTGCCGCCCGTGGTACTGGGCTACATGTTGCTGGTATTGCTGGGCCGTCGCGGCTGGATAGGTGCCTGGTTATATGAACAGTTTCATATCCAGTTAACCTTTCACTGGTGGGGCGCCGTGATTGCTTCTGTCGTGATGGCATTCCCGCTCATGGTGCGTGCGATCCGCCAGGCACTGATGCAGGTGAACCCTTTGTTGGAGCAGGCCGCGCACACCTTGGGCGCCACGCCAGTCAAAACCTTTTTTACCATTACCCTGCCCCTTTCTTATCATGGTGTACTCACTGGCGGCATCCTGGCTTTTAGCCGCAGCCTGGGAGAGTTTGGCGCCACCATTACTTTTGCCGGGAATCTTGAGGGCGAAACCCGCACGTTGCCGCTGGCCATCTATAGCCTGACACAGTCGCCAGAGGGCGATGCCGCTGCGTTGCGGCTGGTGGTTTTAAGTGTGCTGGTGTCGGTGGCTGCCTTGCTCGTGAGCCAGTGGCTAGAGCGGCGCCTGGTCAGGAGTCAGCGCTAATGTTCAGTGTCGATATCCAGATTCACCAGCCGTATGCAGCCGGTCAGCGCTTTGACCTGCAGGCTAAATTTACACTGCCGCCCGGGCGTTGCCTCGGCATCATGGGCGCGTCAGGCTCCGGCAAAACGACCTTGTTACATGCGATTGCGGGCTTAGTCACTCCGGCTTCTGGGGTCATTCGCAGCGACGACCAGCCCTGGTTTGATGCCAGGCAGAGCATTGCGTTGCCGCCCTGGCAGCGCCCAGTCGGGTTGGTGTTTCAGGATGGCCGCCTGTTCCCGCACATGACGGTAGAACAGAATTTGCGTTATGGCATGCCCGTGACCGAAGGCAAGATCAGGCTGCAAAGCGTGGTCGATGTGCTGGAAATCAGTGCTTTGCTCCAGCGTAAACCCGGTCAATTATCTGGTGGCGAGAAACAACGTGTGGCCATCGGCCGTGCCTTGCTACGTCAACCGGCAGTGTTGCTCATGGATGAACCTCTGAGCGGGCTGGATGATCAGCTCAAGCAGCAGGTGTTGCCTTATATCAAGCAGGTGATCGCTTCGTTTGGTTTGCCGACCTTGTATGTCAGCCATGTAGGAGAAGAGGTGGCAGAGATTGCCGATGAGGTGTTAATGCTGGCGCATGGAGCACTGCGCCAGCCTGTTTAAGCTTCCAATCAATCTAGGCTGGAAGCTTGGCAGATTAGTGGTGATGACCACCGGCACCATGCACGTGCTGGTGCGCGATTTCTTCCTGGTTGGCAGAACGCACACTGGCAATCGTGGCGGTAAACAGCAGGCGCTGGCCAGCCCATGGATGGTTGCCATCAACCACGACTTTACCGTCAGCCACGTCAGTAATCGTGTACAAAATCACATCACCTGTTTCGTCTTCACCTTCAAACTGCATGCCGACTTTCAGGTCTTTGCTTGGAAAAGCACTGGCTGGCTCAATTTGCACCAGGCCTTCATCATATTCACCAAATGCGTCTTCCGGGTCCAGGCTGACTTCAACTACGTCGCCCACGTTTTTGCCATGCATGGCTTCTTCCACTTTAGGAAAAATATTGTCATAACCGCCATGCAGATAAGCCACCGGATCCTGGCTTTCTTCCAGGATGTCGCCATCGCTGTTTTGCAGTTTATAGGTCATGGTGACCACGGTGTTCATTGCTACTTGCATGTATAGAGTCCTAAAGTTCGCTAATAAAACAATATTCTAAAGGATATTGTAGTGGTGGTGTCATTCTTGGTGACGATAATGTTGCCCATAAAGCTTACGCCATTGCCAGGGTGGCGTGGGGTCGGCTTGTTGCCATAAGCCCAGGCCTTGTTGTTGCGCCTGCTGCTGCAAGGTTTTGAGTTCTGAGCGGTGCGAATAGCGCTGGTTAAACCAGGCCATGCCAACTGCGATTTGAGACTGGCTGGCATCCATGTGGCCGCAATATAAATGGCCCAGTGTTCTGCCATACATATCCTGGCCTTGCACATGCACTTCAATCTCTGCCTGGCTGCATAAGGTGTTTAAGCTGCGTCTGGATTGCTTGCCAAACGCCTGGTGTAACTCTGGCGCGTCTATATCGAGCAAGCGCAAATGATAAGTGTGGCCTTCATCGCGGATTACCACGGTGTCACCATCCAGCACTTTTTCCAGGGTGGGGGTTGCAAGGCAATAGGGACAAAAAGCCAACAGCACGCTGAAAAGCCAGCCTTTAGCCGTGTTGCTTTTGGTCATGTCTAGTCGAGCAGGCTGGTGTAGTTATCTGGCGTGAGTACGGTCGGGATCGCTTCCGGCAGCAAGTCTGGATAGTCTTTGCTGTAGTGCAAACCGCGGCTTTCGTGACGCTCAATGGCGCTGCGCACAATGAGTTCTGCCACTTGCAGCAGGTTACGCAATTCAATCAGGTCGTGGCTGACTTTAAAGTTGCTGTAAAACTCGCCAACTTCATCCCTGAGCATATGAATGCGGTGCAGGGCGCGGCTCAGACGCTTGGTAGTGCGCACAATGCCAACGTAGTTCCACATAAAGCGCCGCAATTCGTCCCAGGTGTGGGTA
>CAKZJM010000144.1 GCA_936943315.1 uncultured Methylophilus sp.
CTATTTGAGCAATGACATGTTGGGGTTAGGAGCATTGCTCAAATGCTTTGGTCAGCAGCCCTTGTAAGAAGGACTACCACCCTAATTAAACGCGGTTTGCGTAATATTCGACCACTTGCTGCACATCAATCGGAAACGGCACATCGTCAATCGATGGCAAATGACCGATTTTGGCGGTCGCAGAAGCCGTCTCAACATTCAACCACTCTGGCACCGTCAAGCTTGGGGTTGCCAGGGACTCCACCACCATAGGAATCTTGCGGCTTTTCTCTTTTAAGGTCACCACATCGCCTACTTGCAAGCGGATAGAAGCAATATTGGCCGATTTGCCATTGAGCAGAATGTGGCCATGATTGACCAACTGGCGTGCGGCAATCCCGGTCGGCGCAAAGCCGGCACGGAACACCACGTTATCCAAACGGCGCTCAAGCAATGACATCAGCTTTTCACCCGTCGGCTCGCTACCTTTACGCGCTTCCAGCATCAGGCGACGCATTTGCTTTTCGCTCACCCCGTAGTTAAAACGGATTTTTTGATTCTCAACCAGCTTCACGGCAAAGTCAGAACGGCGACGGCGCGAGGCCTGCTGGCCATGCTGGCCTGGCGGGTTAGGACGGTTTTCAATCGATTTGCGGGACAATCCAGGCAGCTCTACGCCCAATGCGCGCATAATCTTGAGTCTGGGTCCTGTGGTACGTGCCATGAATCTATTACCTTTCGTTGTTTATCTTTTATGTATTTGAACGGTTACTGCAATGTAGAAGACTGTGCCACAAAGTCAGTCACTGCCTGCTGCATGGCAAACTCCTGATGCGCCTGCAACAATGCCTGCCACTCTTGCAACAACTGCTTGGCCGCAGACTTGATCAAACCACTTTCTGCATACTCAGGCGCGGTCAGCGTTTGTGCCAGACTACAGCCCAGCAAAGCCAGATCTTCAGAAGGATTAGCCGCATATCGCGTTGCTACGCAACTCAGCGAAACCAGCACTGCACTCGCGGTAGGCAAGTCCGGATCAAAAAAATCACTGGCTTGGGCTGCGTAATCAATCTGCATTGCGGGATGACTTTCGTTCAATCGTTTATGGAAATGATAATGTTTCTCATTTATAATGTCAACCATAGTTTGGCTGGTACCATATACCCTGATAACCACGTCAGTACTCGTGTCGCAAATTCCCAACAATCTTGACCAAATTAGTAAACCAAGCTAATGTATAGGGTTCAACATTAATTAGCCAAAAAATCAAGGTTTTATGGACGCTTCTGCCCACTCCGCCACAGACACCCACGCCAAATCCATGACAGGTGCGGACATCGTTGTCTCCTGCCTGAATGAGGAAAAAGTCAAATTCGTCTTTGGCTATCCAGGTGGTGCGGTCTTGCATATTTACGACGCACTCTATAAACAGAATGGCTTCAAGCATATTCTGGTGCGCCACGAGCAGGCAGCGGTACATGCAGCCGATGCATACTCACGTGCAACCGGTGATGTAGGCGTCGCTTTGGTGACCAGCGGCCCGGGCGCGACCAATGCCGTCACCGGCATTGCCACCGCCTATATGGACTCTATTCCACTGGTCGTCATCAGTGGCCAGGTGCCCGTGCCAGCCATCGGCATGGATGCGTTCCAGGAAGTGGACATGGTTGGCGTGACCCGCCCCTGTGTAAAACACAACTTTTTGGTCAAGCATGTTAAAGACATTGCGCCTACGATCAAGAAAGCCTTTTTTATTGCGAAAACTGGCCGTCCAGGTCCAGTTGTGGTCGATATCCCTAAAGACATCACCGCGCATGTGGCTGACTTTATCTACCCAAAAACGGTAGAGATGCGCTCTTACAACCCGATTCTTAAAGGCCACAGCGGTCAGATCAAAAAAGCGGTCAAACTGCTGCTGAGCGCTAAACGCCCCATGATCTACACGGGTGGCGGCCTGGTATTGGGCAATGGCGCAGCTGAGCTGGTAAAACTTGCCAAAGCCTTGAATTTCCCGGTCACCAATACCCTGATGGGTCTGGGTGGTTACCCTGCGACTGACAAACAGTTTGTCGGCATGCTGGGCATGCACGGCACTTATGAAGCCAACATGGCGATGCAACACTGTGATGTGCTGCTGGCCGTGGGCGCGCGCTTTGATGACCGCGTGATTGGCAACCCCAAACATTTTGGCGGCCAAAAACGCACCATTATTCATATTGATGTCGACCCCTCCAGCATCTCCAAACGCGTGAAAGTAGACGTGCCTATCGTAGGCGACGTGCAATCCGTCCTGTCTGACATGAACGAGATTCTGGCGCAGGAAGAAAACCAGACCACGGATACCGCCGACTGGTGGTCACAGATTAACGAATGGCGCGGCATCCAGTCACTGGACTATGTGTACTCAGACAGCGTCATCAAACCGCAATATGTGGTGCAAAAACTGTGGGAAGTGACCAAAGGCGAAGCCTATGTGACTTCAGACGTGGGCCAGCATCAGATGTGGGCTGCGCAATATTACAAATTCGACAAACCACGCCGCTGGATCAACTCTGGCGGCCTGGGCACCATGGGTGTTGGCTTGCCATACGCCATGGGCTGTCAGTTCGCCGACAAACATGCACAAGTGGCTTGTATTACCGGTGAAGGCAGCATCCAGATGAACATTCAGGAGCTGTCGACCTGTGCGCAATATGGCTTGCCGATCAAAGTCATTCTGCTTAATAACCGTTACCTGGGCATGGTGCGCCAGTGGCAAGAGTTCTTCTACGAGAACCGTTACTCCGAGTCATACATGGACAGCCTGCCAGACTTCGTCAAACTGGCTGAATCGTATGGTCACGTGGGCATGCGCATCACCAACCCGGCAGATGTAGAAGGCGCCCTGAAAGAGGCGTTTGATAGAAAAGACAAATTTGTATTTATGGACTTTTTAACCGACCAAACAGAAAACGTCTTCCCTATGGTTGAAAACGGCAAGGGCTTGTCAGAAATGGTATTGAGCCCCAATACGGCCAGCCGCCTGAAAGGGGAAGAATAATGCGTCATATTATTTCGCTGCTGATGGAAAACGAAGCCGGCGCCCTGTCACGCGTGGCCGGCCTGTTTTCTGCCCGTGGTTACAACATTGAATCACTCACGGTCGCGGTCACCGAAGACCCTACCCTCTCGCGCATGACCATTGTGACGACAGGCTCCGACGATGTGATTGAACAAATCATCAAGCAACTCAACAAGTTGATTGACGTGGTCAAAGTGCTGGATCTCAACGATGGCAAGCACATTGAGCGCGAATTGATGCTGGTCAAGGTTAAAGCCACCGGCGTCTTTAAAGACGAAATGAAGCGTATGTGCGACATTTTCCGCGGCCGTATTATCGATGTGGCCGACAATAGCTACACCATTGAGCTTACCGGCTCTTGCAGCAAACTGGATGCATTTATTGAAGCCATAGACCGCAGCGCGATTCTTGAAACCGTGCGCACCGGTGCCTCCGGCATTGGTCGTGGCGACCGTATCCTCAAGGTTTAATCGACATTATTTTTACAGACAAAAGCATTTGTATTGAAAGGCAAAAGCAGAGATGAACGTTTATTACGACAAGGACGCCGACTTAAGCATTATCAAGGGCAAAAAAGTAACGATTGTGGGTTATGGTTCCCAAGGTCATGCGCACGCAGCTAACCTGCGCGACAGCGGCGTAAACGTCACAATCGGTTTGCGTAAAGGCGGCGGTTCCTGGGCGAAAGCTGAAGGCGCTGGCCACACCACTTTGGAAATCGCAGCGGCAGTGAAAGAAGCTGACGTTGTGATGGTATTGCTGCCAGACGAAACCATGGCAGAAATCTTCAATGCCGAAATCGCACCAAACCTGAAAAAAGGCGCTGCACTGGCATTTGCCCACGGCTTTAACATTCACTACAACCAGATCGTGCCACGCGCTGACCTGGATGTGATCATGATCGCCCCTAAAGGCCCAGGCCACACTGTGCGCTCAGAATACCTCAAAGGCGGCGGCGTTCCTTCACTGATCGCTGTTTACCAAAACACTTCCGGCAAAGCCAAAGACATCGCATTGTCTTACGCGGCAGCTAACGGCGGCACCAAAGGTGGCGTGATCGAGACTGACTTCCGCGAAGAAACAGAAACTGACTTGTTCGGTGAACAAGCGGTGCTGTGTGGTGGTGCGGTTGAGCTGGTTAAAGCAGGTTTCGAAACTCTGGTTGAAGCTGGCTACGCGCCAGAAATGGCCTACTTCGAGTGCTTGCACGAGCTGAAACTGATCGTTGACCTCATGTACGAAGGCGGCATCGCCAACATGAACTACTCCATCTCCAACAACGCGGAGTACGGTGAGTACGTGACAGGCCCACAAGTGATCAACAGCCAGTCTAAAGACGCGATGCGTCAGTGCCTGGCTAACATCCAGAACGGTAACTACGCGAAACAGTTCATCCTGGAAGGCCGTACAAACTACCCAGAAATGACTGCACGCCGTCGTTTGAACGCTGCTCACCCAATTGAGCAAGTGGGTAACAAACTGCGCGCCATGATGCCTTGGATTGCGAAAAACAAACTGGTTGACCAGTCTAAAAACTAATTGCCGTGATCGCGGCCTGAGATCAGCCTGTGCTGATCTCGCCAACGATAAAAGCACAGGTAGGCTTGCCCTCCTGTGCTTTATTTTTTATGCTTTGTAAAAAGTCGCCCTCAAAGGATATCCAGAGTGAAACTCGCCATTCTGCTGCAATACATCGCCCCCAAACAATTACTGACGGCCGCTGCCGGTAAACTCGCGCACTGGCAAGCTGGCCGCCTGACTACAGCCTTTATTGGCTGGTTTGTGAACAAATACCATGTCAATATGGAAGAAGCCCTCAACGGCGATATCGGCAGCTACCCAACATTTAACCTTTTCTTCACGCGCCCGCTCAAACCTGGCGCCAGGCCACTGGCAAACAATGCCTTTGTCTGCCCGGTAGATGGCGCCATCAGCCAGTTTGGCAAGATTGAAAACGGTCAGATCTTCCAGGCCAAGGGGCACCAATATACAGCGCAAACGCTGGTAGGCGGCGATACGGCTTTAGCTGCAAATTTTGACAATGGCAGCTTCGCCTGCCTGTATCTCAGCCCCAAAGATTACCACCGTATCCACATGCCTTGCGACGGCAAGCTGCTGAGCATGACCTATGTGCCTGGTGATTTATTCTCAGTGAACCCACTCACTGCTGCCAACGTGCCTGGCCTGTTTGCGCGTAACGAACGCGTGGTCTGCACGTTTGAATCCGCCCAGCATGGCAAGTTTATATTGGTACTGGTCGGCGCCACCATTGTCGGCAGCATGGCCACAGTGTGGCACGATGCCAAAGACCACATTATCAACCCGCCACGCCCCGGCAAAGTGGTGCATTGGGATTACAGTGACCGCAACATCAGCCTGAAGCAAGGCGAAGAGATGGGCCGCTTCCTGCTAGGCTCTACGGTGGTGATGCTGTTTGAAAAAGACGTGCTCACCTTTAATGATAGCTGGCATGCTGGCAAACCCATTCGGCTGGGTGAAGCGATGGGGCGTTAGTTTGCTTGGCGTTAAACACCGCTTAACAAAAAGTCCATTGCAGCAATAATTTCCAGCCTCGCTTCGGCGAGGTTTTCTATTTCTTCGCCTAGTTCACGTTTGGCAATGCCTGCCAACTGAGGCGTCAACATCAGATACTGACTACCTTGAACGGTTAGCAATGGAGTCAGCCTATTCATCGCACGATAACCCGCGTGGTTAGCGGCAGTTAATGGCACAACAACACAAGTTTGCAATGCACTCAGTAAATCATTCTGTATATTCAGCAAATAAGGAAATTGATCGCTCGTCGCTGTGTTTTGATTGGCATACACACTAAACTGCGCCATCAGAACGTCCTCACGGTATCACCAAACACGCCATTCGCCTCGACCTGCTGGTTATAGACCTCAATGGCATGCTTGTTTTGTTCAAGCCAGGCTTGTTGCTTTTTTTCGACGACCAAAGCGGAAAGCGTTTCTTCAAATGCCGCAGACAAATTGATATCAAGCTCACGCGCCTGACGCAACAAATCGCTGTTCACACTCAGATTCGTGGCACGTTTTGGTGCTTGTGGATTGAATAACATGATCACTCCCCACTATTATCAATGCGCATAATATATGCGCATCGATAATGCATGTCAACCGGGCAAGCAATCATAGAAATACTTAAGCATTCAAACTCTTGCTCACAATTTCAAACACATCCCCTGACAAATTGGGCGTGGCTAGAATGGCTTCAAGCGCGGCTTTCATATGCGCCTGTAAGGCAGGTGTGTAGCGCTTCCACTCACGTAGTGGTGTCACCATACGGGCAGCGATTTGCGGGTTGATGGTATTCAGCTCAATAATCACATCGCGCAAGAACGCATAGCCTTTGCCGCTCGCATCATGGAACTTCACCGGGTTGTTAATGGCAAAGGCTGAGTACAGCGAACGCACGCGATTAGGATTCTTGATATTGAAATCTGGATGGCTGCGCAACATGGCCAGGTCATCAAAAATCTGCTCACGGTTGGCAATGGCCTGTAGCGAGAACCACTTATCTACTACCAGAGGATACTTTTCAAAGCGGGTATAAAAGTCGGCAAACACTTCTGCACGTTGTGGCTGGCTGCTATCCGCCAGGCACGCCAGCGCAGTCACGCGGTCTGTCATATTATCCGCAGCATCGTAATGCGCTTTTGCACGCGCGGCGCAACCAGTGCCATTGGTCACAGTGAGAATCTCCAGCACTGCATGCTGCAAGGCTCTGCGGCCCATCGCTTCTGGCGTGATAGAGAAGCTGCCTGTGTTGCCGTTCGCGTCATATAACGCAGCCAGCGCTTCTTTATGTGCGCTCTTGATTTGCTTAAGCACAGCCGTGCGTGCGGCATCGATTGCAGCCGGATCAATCACCGGCAAATGCTGACCAATCACGCCTATCATCGGCAAACTCAGCGCACGCGCCAGCAAGGCTTTATCATCCTTGCCTGTGAGGCCTTGTTGAATCAAGGTCCCCACGTCTGCCACAAACTGCGAAATGTCCGCTGCCGGGTTTTCCATCACGCGCTGTATGGTCCGCAACGCCAAGGTCTGGCCCGCTTCCCACTTGTTAAAGCCGTCGGTGTCATGCACTTGCAGCAAGCGCAAATCATCGTCGCTTAAATCGGTTTCGAGCTTCACTGGCGCTGAGAAACCACGCAAAATGGAAGGCACAGGCTTGGCGGTGATACCATTGAAAGTGAATGCTTGCTCACGCGCCGTCACTTCCAGCACGCGGGTGGGCAGAATCTCTTTTCCGCTCGCATCCAGCAAGCCTAAGGCCACTGGAATATGCAGCGGCTGCTTGTCAGTTTGCCCTGGCGTATCCGGCTGAGACTGCTTAAAGGTCAGCGTATAGCTTTGCTGCGCGGCATCGTAATGACTGCTTACTTGCAGCGTGGGCGTACCCGCCTGCTTATACCAGCGGAAGAACTGCGACATGTCACGGCCAGACGCATCCGCCATACATTGCACAAAATCATCGCAGGTCACGGCGTGGCCGTCATAGCGGTCAAAATACAAATCGGTGGCTTTGCGGAAAGTCTCAGCACCCAGCAACGTATGCTGCATGCGAATCAACTCGGCGCCTTTGTCGTAAATGGTCTTGGTGTAAAAATTACTGATCTCGATAAACTGGTCCGGCTGCACAGAGTGCGCCAGCGGGCTACCATCTTCCGGGAACTGCAAGCGGCGCAGGCCGTTCACATCGTCAATGCGCTGCACCGCACGCGAATTCATATCCGCGCTGAATTCCTGGTCGCGGAACACGGTAAAGCCTTCTTTGAGCGAGAGCTGGAACCAGTCACGGCAGGTCACGCGGTTACCGGTCCAGTTGTGGAAATACTCGTGGCCGATCACGCCTTCCACGCTCATAAAATCGCTATCGGTCGCGGTTTCCTGATGCGCCAGCACCAGCGCAGTGTTAAACACATTCAGCGAGGTGTTTTCCATCGCGCCCATATTAAAGTCGCTCACCGCCACAATATTGAACAGCTCCAGCTGATACTCGCGGCCATACACCTCTTCATCCCACTTCATCGATTTTTTCAGCGACTCCATGGCATGGCTACATTGGCTCTCATCCCCTGCCCGCACATAAATATGCAGGTCCACTTTGCGGCCCGTCATGGTGGTAAACGTATCCGCCACGCGCACCAAGTTACCCGCCACCAGCGCAAACAGGTAACAAGGTTTAGGGAACGGGTCATGCCAGACACGGTAATGCCGGCCATCTGGCAAACTGCCTTCATCCTGCAAATTGCCGTTAGAAAGCATCACCGGATACGCCTTGGCATCCGCCTCAATGCGCACGGTAAAGACACTTAATACATCCGGCCTATCCTGGTAATAAGTAATGCGTCTAAAGCCTTCCGCTTCGCACTGTGTGCAATACGTGCCTTGTGATTGATACAACCCCTCCAGCGCCGTATTCGCCTCCGGGTTGATTTCACTGACAATCGTCAGCGTAAATTCCTCCCCAGGGTTAGCGATGGTCATTTGTCCATCCGCCACGGTGTAATCAGTTAACGGCTGACCATTTTTGGCCACAGACAAAACAATCTGATCTTCGCCATCCAGCACCAAATCATGTGAAGCCCCCGCCGGGTTTTTCACATACTTTACTTCAGATGTGACAATCGTTTTGCCGGGCAACAGGTTAAAACTCAAATTCACCTGCTGCGCCAGGTAAGGTGCTGGTGTGTAGTCTTTTAGGTAGATGGTTTTTGGTGCAACAGCGTTTTCGGTTCGCATGGGATAACCTGAAATATTAAAGTTAGGAAGATTATATTTCAGAGTTGGTTGTAGAGAATTGGTTTAATTCAAATGCATGCAAATCTTGCTACGAATTATCATGAATCAGGCACTGCTAACCTCTGACACGGTTGTTTAGGTCGTAACCTCAAGCTCATTCACAACGCCATCCTTTACCACAAACTCAGACACAGGATGGCCGCTTTTATACAGTAATGCTGCATTACTTTCAGTCGCTGGCACTGTGATGCGGGAGTTATTAATCATAAAAACGGTAAAGTACTTATTCGCGTTTTTATCAAAATGCTCCCACACCGAAAACACATCTTCAAGATACAGGCCATTAATCTCCAGCCCATCTAACTTCAAATCAGTTTTATTAAAATTGTTCATTGCATCTACTTCGCAAATTTATCAACAGTAGCTAGATTGAATACTTGCTGGCCTTCTTAGTTCCGGGAAATATCCTTGGTTCTGGTATGTGAGACCGCCTTTAATATGCTGATACCTGTAAGGATCACAGAAGCAATCACGATGTACAAATGCGGTACACCCGCCTCTACAAGCGCCCATGCAATCCCGCCGATGAGAATAGCGCACCCTAGAAGATATAAAGCGAACGACGACATACAGCGCCCTTAATTGATAAATTTAAATTTTTAGCAGTTAATGATAGTTTCTCAGGAGGATAGCAGTATCAGAAAAGCGCTGAAAATCCTGTAGGAAAAATAGAGGTTCAAATCAAATTAAATACTAATTAATGAAACAACTTATTATGCAATGATGCTTCCCGAAGAATAAAATCTATACAACTCTAGAATACTGAAAGACTCATAATGGCTAAAAATGATCTGATACTTATAGATGGAATTATTGATGATAGAGTCGCGAATAAACTTCCTTCCGAAAAAAGGGATGAAGCTTTTGAGTATTTCTGTTTCGAGCAACTACTAAAAGAATATGACCTTTCATCTGAGGAAATTCAACATGGAGCCATTGATGGTAGGCAAGATGGGGGTATTGATGGATTTTATATAATAATAAATGGACACTTACTTCAAGATGTTGAAGCCTTTGTATGGCCAAAAACCAATTCTGAACTCAGAGTAGTACTCATCACATGTAAGCATCACGACTCATTTAAACAAGCCACACTTGATTCTTTGATTGCAACAATCACTGAGTTGTTAGATTTTTCGGTTGATGATAATGCTTTGACTGGAGCATATTCATCCGCATTATTGCAGATGAGAAATAACCTTAAATATGCTTATCGAAAGTTATCGCCAAGATTACTAAAATCATATGTTCAAATTTATTATGCCTCACGTGGTGATATTTCAGATATGGGTGAGGAAGTAGTAGCCAGGGGAAATCAAGTAGAAACAATCGCAGCCAATCACTTTAGCTCTGCAATATCAAAATTCGCTTTTATTGGTGCAACGCAATTAGTCGAATTGCACCGCAAAGTCCAAAACTACACTCTTGAGCTACCTTTTGTAGAAGCTTTCGGTAGGGGGGAGCGATATGTTGTTCTTGCCCGACTTTCAGACTATTACAAATTCATTTCAAATGAAGGGTCGCTTCGTCGTTACTTATTTGACTCTAATGTAAGAGACTTTATGGGTCTCAATAGGGTCAATGAGGATATCAAAGCGACTCTTAGCAATCAAACTTCAACTGATTTTTGGTTATTAAACAATGGGGTAACTATACTTGCTACATCCGCAGCCATAATTGGTGATTCAATTCAGGCAAATGATATTCAGATTGTGAACGGATTACAAACCTCAGAATCAATCTACAGACATTTTTCTGAATTAAATACTGAACCTCAAGATGAACGGTGTGTACTTGTTAAAGTTATTGTTACTAAAGAGGATGCAGTAAGAGACGCAATCATTAGGGCAACAAATAATCAAACAGATGTTGAATTAGCATCTTTACATGCTACGGATAAAATCCAACGTGATATTGAAGATGTTATGTGTAGGCATGGGTTGTTTTATGAACGCAGGAAGAAACATTACTCAAATCTGGGGCACCCTCCATCGGAGCTTGTTTCACCTTTATACGCTGCAGCGGGCTACGTTGCACTTGTCTTGAAAGTACCACATGCGGCTACCAATCTAAGATCAAAATTTATGCGTTCAACAGCTTCTTATGATGCTGTCTTTAACTCCAAATCTTCTCTTGAAGTTTGGCCAAAAATTGTCCATATATTAAAAAAAGTTGATGAATATCTTATTACTAGACCACAAATCGATTTTACTGAGAAATTCTTAAAAAATTGGCGATATATCATCGCTCTTATAATAGTTGCCAAACATTCAGGCCGATTTGATTTTAATGAGAAAGAGCTATTAAGTTTTGATACATCGATAATAACTAAAGAGTTAGTTGACGAAATTTGGGCCGAGTTGAATGTAGAGCGTTTAAGTACTAAACCTAAAAGAGTTTGGACCTCATTCCAAAATGTAAAAGCAGCATGTGTTTCAATCGCAAGTAAATACAATATTAAAAATGCTGAAACGTTAGATCGCCCTAAGTTTTCGACTACCTATGTCAAAGCTGGCATTCCCGTAGAGATTACTGAGGAGTTTATTCTTAATGTAAAAGAGTCTCTTCCTGAACAACCATGGAAACCTGGAGTTCACCGGACGGTGATAGAAAAACTTAGCTGCAGCTCACAAGCATATACTGCTGCTGTAAACCGACTAGTTGAAGATGGTTATTTTTTGAGACAGGCAAATGGGATTCTGTATGACCTGGAGGGAAACATTGTCGCTTTTGATGCTGACCGGGTGGATCCAAAAACTATGGAGCTGAGAGCCGAAACAAGATAATCTTGGCTTGTGAATGACGCCCCTATCAAGTACTTTTTAATTTTAGGGCCGTCTCACAAAGCACTCTTCATTATCAAGCCTTCTTCACAAACTCCGACTTCAACTTCATCGCACCAAAACCATCAATCTTGCAGTCGATATCGTGATCGCCATCGACCAGGCGGATGTTTTTTACTTTAGTGCCGACTTTTACCACTGAGGAAGAGCCTTTCACTTTAAGATCTTTAATCACAGTAATAGTATCGCCATCTTGCAGTACGTTACCGTTGGCATCGCGCACCACTTTCACTTCGTCTGTGTCCGCTGCTGCAACCTTGCTCCATTCGTGGGCGCATTCTGGGCAGACGTAGTTGTCACCATCTTCGTAGGTGTATTCGGATTGGCATTGTGGGCAGGCAGGTAAGGTGGACATAACAGGCTTTCTGGTACAAACAACAAAAACCTACATTTTACAGGGTTATTATTGAATGCGTATGGTATTCACCAATCGAATGTACGTTGATGAGTATTTTGTAGGCATGATACTGACTTTCATAGTGAGCAGTTTCGGCTACACTTCAACTCTTCTGCATCCCGGTGTATGACTGGCCCATGACTCCTGCAAGCATGCGTTTGATGGCAAACTTCACTCAACACTTCGTCGCATTCATCACTGTTCTGATTTGCCTGATGATTCAAAGCTGTGCCGTGATCCCGGATCATGAGCGCGCACTGGAAAAGATTGACCCACAGGCGCAGAAGCTGGAGATTGTAGGGGCAAAAGATACGCTGCCTCAGGCCAAGGTGGATAAAGCGTTACAAAAGCTCTCCCCAGACGAACAGATTAGGATGGCGCTGGAGAACCACCTCAAGATTGAACAGAGCATTTCTGATAGCCATTTGTTTGCCGATAACACCTTCACTCCCCTGTTTAACGGCGAAACCACCTTTAACAAAATGAAGGAGTTGATCGGCCGGGCTGAGAAGAATATTCATCTGGAGTATTTCACGTTTGAAGATGTCGATTTAGGCGGCGTCACACTTAAGGCTTTGCTGCTGGAAAAGCTTGCCAAGGGAGTAGAGGTGCATGTGATTTATGACGCTTATGGCTCGCAGCAAACGCCGCGTGAGTTTTTTGAAAGCCTGAAAAATGCCGGGGCCAAGATTACTGAATTTCATCCGCTTAAAGGCGCGTCATTGTCGCAATTTAGCCAGCGCGATCACCGTAAAATATTGATAGTGGATGGCAAGGTTGCGATTATTGGCGGCGTGAATTTGAGCAAAACCTACCAGAGCAAAGGCTCATTCAAAACCTATAAAAAAGAGACACCCAACCCTTTGGATGTGGTCTGGCGCGACATGGATGTGATGGTGCAAGGGCCGATTTTGAGTGATATTCAGCGCGTTTTTCTGGAAAACTGGGACCCGACGCAACCACTTGATCAAACCCACTTTTTCCCCAAGCTGAGCAAACAGGGCAATCAGTTTGCGAGAGTGATTGCCACGCCTGTCACCAAACGCAAGGATACTGACTCACCGTATTACCTTTCTGTGCTCTCGGCGATTGATAACGCGGAGCATCGTATTCTTATCAATGCCGCTTATTTTGTGCCGACCAAAGGGCAGTTGCAGGCGTTGATTAAAGCTGCCCAACGCGGTGTACAGGTGAAAATATTAGTGCCTAGTTTTACTGATTCCACCCTGGCGCTGCTGGTGCAACGCTCGCGGTATGGTCAGTTGCTGGAAAATCATATTGATATCTACGAGATGCAAGGGCAGATTTTACACGCCAAGACGATTTCAATTGATGGGGTGTGGTCGACCATTGGCAGCTCAAATTTTGATTACCGCAGTGCCGGAATTAATGCTGAAGTGGACGGGG
>CAKZJM010000145.1 GCA_936943315.1 uncultured Methylophilus sp.
ATCTCTAATAAAGGGGGCTGCAAATAATCCGTCAAGGTTTGCAGGTTTTCTTGTGGGACTGACATTTGCGGATCAATGCGGTTCGCCACCCAGCCACACAACGGTATATTACGTTGCTTCAAGGTGTGTGCGGTCAATAGGGCATGGTTAATACAACCCAGACGCATGCCGACCACCAGCAATGCGGGCAGGTTTAAAGCCTGGATCAAATCGGCAATGGTCTGCTCGCCATTCAGCGGCACCAGCAAGCCACCGGCGCCTTCCACAATCACCACATCGGCCATGGTGGCTAATTGCTGGTAGGCCTTGAGAATGACTTGCAACTCAATGTTCACCCCCGCTTGTGCCGCGGCCACATGTGGCGCAATTGCGGGTTCAAAACAATAAGGGTTCACCAGCTCTGGCGGCGCTGACACATTGGAAGCAGCAGTGAGCCGCCTGACGTCTTCATTTTGCCAGCGTCCATCCAGCCACTCGCAACCCGAGGCAACCGGTTTCATGCCAATCACCGTTAAACCTTGGGCAATGAGCTGTTGCATCAAATGGACGGTGACAGTGGTTTTACCGACACCTGTATCGGTTCCGGTCACAAAAAAATGACGTGGCAACATGGTTATATTAAGTGCTTTTATCTTTGCGTGGCATAAACTGTACCGGGCTGGTGCCTGGCGCGGTATAGGGCTGGCTGCTGGTCCAGGCATGCACAAACACCACTTCATAAGTGGCGGGCAACTTCCCTTCACGCCTGAAGCCTTCATAGCCCTGACGTAACTGTCGCAAGAATCCTTTTCCGCTCAGGCCCTTTGCCCTGCCCGCTGTGGCATTGTGGGCCCCAATGGCTTTAAGGTCTCGCATCACCGATTCCACCGTGTCGTACGTCAGTGTGTAATGCATCACATCCAGCACCGGGGCGCTAAATCCGGCACGCGTTAAGGCATCACCAATATCGTGCATGTCAATAAAACGGCTGACGTGGGTATGCTCATTGCCAGACGCGGCACGCAGCTCTTTCAGTGTATCCGGCCCCAGCGTGGCAAACATCAGCAAGCCATTGGGCTTGAGCACACGCCTGAACTCCTGCAACACCGTGTCCATATCATTGCACCACTGCACTGCCAGATTAGACCACACCATATCCACACTGGCTGTGGCCAGCGGCATCGCTTCAATATCTGCACAGACAAATGTAGGGGGCTTTTGCCAGAAACGATACCAAGGGAACAAGGCTTTGCTGCGTGACAACATGCCTTCTGCGATATCGAGGGCAACGCCTTGCGCGTGTTTAAAGTGTTTTAGCAGTGCGTGCAGGCCATGACCGGTTCCACAGCCCGCATCCAGGATCACACCAGGCTCAAGCTTGACCACATCCAGGCGGCCCAGCATCTCTTCACGTACCTGCTTTTGCAGAATCGCTGCCGCATCATAGTGTTTGGCCGCACGGTGAAACGACTGCCGCATACGCGACTTGTCGATCTGGTAAACATCCTGCATTTAACTCTCCGCCGACTCATCGGCCATGAATGCTTCAACGGATGCGCAGAAAGCATCGGCATGTGACAGGAAAGGCGCGTGGGCTGCCCCGGCGATGACACGCAAATGCGCTTTATGTAAATGCATCGCCAGCCAATGTGCCGCTGATACCGGCGCCAGTGTATCGCGGTCACCATGAATGATCAGTGTGGGTTGAAACAGGCGGCCAATCTCTTCACGCAAATCAGTCTGTAACAGGATATCGAGTGCCTGATTGAGACTCTCCTGAGTGGGCGTAGGCTTGGCGCCAAAGGCAAACCGCAGTTTGCGTACCGTGCTGCGCGCATCCTTGGCATGCATACATTGCAAGGTCAGAAAATTGAGCAAAGTCGCATTGAAGTCTTTGGCAAAACGCTCATTAAACTGCTCAAAATGGCGCGCTTCGATGCCATGCGGCCAATCCGGCTTACTGACAAAGCTTGGATTGGTGCCCACCAAGATGAGTTTTTCAACGCGGTCCGGCTGGTTAAGCGCAATCTGTTGCGCCACCAAACCACCCAAAGACCAGCCCAGAATGCTGGACACGCCAGGAATTTCTTCAGACACCGCTTCTGCCAGGCTATGCAAGTGATAGGGGTAAACCGGACGGCTCTGGCCCATGCCGGGCAGGTCGACTAAAATCAACCGGTAGTTAGCGGATAGGCGCTTGGTGACGCGCTCCCACACCGCACTGTTCATGCCCCAGCCATGCAACAGGACCAGTGGTTTACCTTGGCCCATGATTTCGATAAAACAGCTCATGCCTGCGCCCCGGCTGGGATGTCACGCTCCGCAGCATGTAAAGCATTTATAAGCGCACGCACATTCGCTTCGCTATGCGCCGCCGACAAGGAAATGCGCAGGCGTGAAGTCCTCACCGGCACAGTTGGCGGGCGGATGGCTGGCACAAGAATGCCGCACGTCTGCAAATACTGGCTCAGTGCCAAGGCTTCGTGGTTATCGCCTACTACCAACGGCTGAATGGCGGTAGATGACGGCAACAGATGCCAGCGTGTCAGTGACAACTCGCTTTTGAGCAAAGCAATCATGTCAAACAATTGCTTTCTGCGGGCATCTCCGTGCTCAATCTCATGTAACGAAGCCAGTAACGCAGCAGATAACGGTGGCGGTGCCGGAGTGGTGTAAATATAGCTATTGGCATGCTGGATCAGGTACTCAATGACGACCTTCTCACCCGCGACAAACGCGCCAGCGACACCGGCAGCCTTGCCTAGCGTGCCCATCATGATCAGCCGTGGCGATTCCAGGCCCAGATGCCTGAGCGAGCCACGGCCTTGTGGACCGAGCACGCCAAACCCATGGGCGTCGTCCACATACAAATAAGCGTCATAGCGTTCGCACAGGGCCAGGTATTCTGCCAGCGGTGCCAGGTCGCCATCCATACTGAACACCCCGTCGGCGGCAATCAGTTTATGGCGGGCCGTGCTGGTTTGCAGTAATTTCTCCAGCGCCGCGACATCGTTATGCGGAAAACGGTGATGGGTCGCACGCGACAGGAAAGCGCCGTCATTCAGGCAGGCGTGGTTCAGTTTGTCTGAAAACACAGCATCCTCACGGCCCATCAAGGCACTGATCACACCAATATTGGCCATGTATCCGGTCGAAAATAGCAAGGCGGCCGGTTTGCCCACAAATGCGGCCAGCGCCTGCTCTAGCTGGTCGTGGTAACGGTGGTGGCCAGTAATCAGGTTAGAGGCACCACTGCCCACGCCCGCTTCTGCGGCGGCCTGCTGCAAGGCCGTCACCAGCGCAGCATCATTGGCCAGGCCGAGGTAGTCATTACTGCAAAAAGACAGAAACGGCTGACCATTGGCCGTGATGTGCTCGGCTTGAGGGGAATCCAGCAAACGACGCTGGCGCATCAGGCCCAGCGTTTGCCGTTTTTCCAGATCAGCCTGTAGGGACTCCAGCAGATTGCTCATTAAATTTTCTTCAAGCCCAGTTTGTTAAACAAAGCATTATCTGCTTCAACTTCTGGGTTGCCTGTCGTCAACAATTTTTCACCGTAGAAAATACTGTTGGCCCCGGCATGGAAGCACAAGGTCTGTACGGCTTCGCCCATGCTCTGGCGGCCTGCAGACAAGCGGACAAAGCTGGTTGGCATGGTGATACGCGCAATGGCGATGGTACGCACAAATTCCAGTGGATCCAGCGCATCTGTACCATGCAGAGGTGTGCCTTCTACCTGGGTCAGCAAGTTAATGGGCACGCTTTCCGGGGGTTGCTCCATATTGGCCAATTGTGCAATCAGGCCTGCGCGTTGCGCACGGCTCTCGCCCATGCCAATAATGCCGCCGCAGCAGACATTGATATCCACACTGCGCACGCGGTCCAGCGTGTCCAGGCGGTCCTGGTAAGTACGTGTGGTGATCACATCGCCATAAAACTCAGGCGCCGTGTCCAGATTGTGGTTGTAATAATCCAGCCCGGCTTCTTTCAATTGCTCAGCCTGACCGTCTTTGAGCATGCCCAGGGTGGCACAAGTTTGCAGACCCATGGCTTTGACTTCAGAAATCATCTTGAGCACAGGCTCAAGATCGCGCTGTTTGGGGCCACGCCAGGCAGCGCCCATGCAGAAGCGGCTGGCACCGCTCTCTTTGGCGGCTTTGGCCGCTGCCAGTACCTCGTCTAGCTGCATCAGCGGCTCGTTCTCAACATCGGTATGATAGCGTGCCGCTTGCGGGCAATAGCCGCAGTCTTCAGAGCAGCCACCGGTTTTAATCGAGAGCAAGGTGCTCACTTGCACGGCATTGGGGTCGAAGTGTTCGCGGTGCACGGCTTGGGCCTTGTGCAACAAGTCATTGAACGGCAATTCAAACAATGCCATGATCTCTTCTACGCGCCAGCGCTCAATCGTTGGGTGACAACTGTTTGAAGGCTTTAACCCATCCAGGTTAATGACTGAGGTTTGCATTTCGCTGCCACACCCGGCAGAAGTTTGTTGTTCCATAAACACCACACCATAAAATAGAGAATTAACCGACCGAATTATATGTTGTTTAAAAACCTACGTGAAAAATTTTTACAACAGATTAAAATTTAATCAATCATTCGCTTATCACAAGCTACAACAATGGTTGAACGCCACCCTGCCTTGCGCCTTGTGTGACGCACCCGCCATCGCAGGCCAAAACCATGACGACATTCTTTTGTGCACACACTGTGTAGCGTTATTGCCCTGGTATACCACCGCGCGTTGCCCGCAATGTGCATTGCCCAATCTCTCTGGCACCCTTTGCGGTATTTGCCTGCAACACACACCTGCCTTTGACCGCACCATCAGCATGTTTCGTTACGCCTACCCTCTGGACCGCTTATTACACCAGTTCAAATATCATCAGCAACTGGCGTGGGGTGCGCTACTGGCAAATGCGCTGCTCAAGCAACTGCCTGATTTGCCAGTGACCGAACGGCCAGATGTACTCATCGCCATGCCCATGCATGTCAACCGTATTAAACAACGCGGATTTAACCATGCCTTGGAGCTGGCAAAAATGCTCCATCAAGCATGGGACATTCCGCTAGAGATAGAGGGGTGCATGCGTGTGATTGATACGCCGATGCAAGCTGGCATGGACATGAAAACAAGGACACGCAATCTGCGCGGTGCATTTAAATCCCAGCCATCCTGGCAAGGTAAACATGTGATGGTCGTAGATGACGTGATGACGACTGGCGCCAGCATGCACGCCGTGGCCAAAGTGTTAAAGCAGGCGGGGGCCGCAAAAGTGACCGCACTGGTGTTAGCGCGTACCTTGAAAAATGAAGAAGGATAACTGGCGACTGTGCGCCAAACGGCACCCTTACTCGTTACGGGTGGGCACAGCACCACCTAATTGCCGAATGCGCTGGCTGACAAACTCAGACAAACGCTCGCTCAGCGGCAATTGATAGGCCTGTTGCAATTGCTGCAAGGCTTGATTGGACTGGCCTGCCGCCTGTAATGAAATGGCATAGGCAATCATCCACTGCGCACGCCCTGGCTGCAACACCGTGGCACGCTCAAAGTGCGGCAAGGCGGCTGCATGTTGTGACGTTTGCTGGTAGGCCATGGCCAACATCCATTGCGACTCGGCATCCTGAATCAACACGTTAGCCACCGGTTTTAATGTTTGCAACACGGCGTCAGGCTGCGCATGTGCCAGCTGCCATTTAGCCAGCGATTTGGCCAAGCCAATCTGGCTTGGGTACTGTTTGATGCCCGCTTGCAATACCGCCACCGCTTCGGGCTCCTGCTTAGATTCAAACAAATAGCTGGCGAGTAATTGCCGGGCATCTTCAGACTGCGGGTAAGTGTTCAGCGCCTGACGTAAGGTTACCAATGCTTCATTCAGACGCCCTTTTTGCTCGTGATCCACCGCACGCTGAATCAATATATTTACTTCCTGCTCAGGGCGTACCTGCTTATTGACCACGCCTCTAGGGCCGGACTCTTCTTCGCGCGCTTTCCCCGGTTTCACGGCATTGGCCGCCTCCAGCGGAGGTTCTATGACTGACACTACCGCACCTGCCGCTTCATTCGCCTTAGGGTCAGCAGGCTGGATAGTAAACTCGCCTTCAACTTGCGGGGCAGCCACCTTTTTCACGGGAACAGGCGCCATGGCTGAAGCAGGCTTATTCACTGACGTGGCTGCACTCGCCTGGTCAGTATGCCAGGCACTGAATAATGACTTAGTTAATTGTGGTGGCTCCCAGGCTGCCGCAGCAACGGCAGGTGGGGCTTTGGGCTGAGCGGCCATTGGCTGAGTATTCGCCACAGGGCTGACAGGCGTCGCCACCGGCGTGGGCGTTAACTTCGCCATGAGCAACGGCCAATTCATAAACAAGGTTGCCAAGAGCGCCAGCAACACCCCGCCAAAAAACAATTTTTTAATCCAAACGCCTAACCCTGAAGATGAACCCTGATGGGACAACACCGGTTTAACCTGTGTGCCCCAGCCAGCATCAGATTTGCCGTCAAGCGCTGCATTGCCCTGACGGGCCTCAACGTTTTGCAATACCTGATTAATTAAACTCAAGGCGATCTCCAGGATGAATAAGCAATATTAATGACCAAGGCCAGCCAGCGCCGTATGTAACGTCAACCACCATTTAAAGCCATGACCCAGCCAGGCATGCTGCGCCTTGACACTGGCTTGTGTATCTAAAATAGCCGCTTTGACATCCTCTGCTGAGACGCCCTGCTGGCCGCGGCCATAAGCTGACAACAACGATTTATGCGCCAGGATATTTAACAAGCGGGGAATGCCGTTGGCATAACGGTATAGCAGGCGCATGCTGGCAGGATTAAAAATCATACCGCCCTGATACCCGGCGACATGCATGCGATGATTCAGGTAAAAGCCCAGCTCAGCCCACTGCAAGCCCTTGAGGTGATATTCAAACCCAATACGCTGCCTTAACTGGCGGATGGAGGGGTGGTTAATACGTTCTTCAAGCTCAGGCTGGCCAAAAATCACCACCTGTATCAGCTTGCGCTTTTCAGTTTCGAGATTACTTAACAAGCGCAAGGCTTCCAGGGTTTCCAGCGGCATGGCTTGCACCTCATCGAGGCACACCACCACATGCTGCCCTTCCTGCGCAAACATGAGCAATTTACGATTCAGCGCGTCTATCATGTCATGGTGGGTGAAATCCGGCTTGAACGCTACGCCAAACTCGGTAGCCAGCGTCAACAGCAAGGCATTCGGATCGAGATAGGGGTTAGGAATAAAAGCCACCTTGCAATTGGGGGCCAGCGCTTTGAGCAAACGGCGGCACAGCAGGGTTTTACCGGTGCCCACTTCACCGGTAATTTTCACAAACCCCTCACCAGACTGGATGGCGATCAACAGCGTATTGAGTGCCTCCTGCAGGCTACGCGTTGCATAATAAAAACTGGTATCCGGCGTGATGGTAAACGGATATTCCTTCAAACCAAAATGTTGCAGGTACATTCCATATCCTAAAATGTCGTGTCGCTCTTGAGTTTATCAACTCTATCCTGACTTTCAAGCATATCTTGCGCCCAATTGTCGCCACTGCGAACCACTGTAGATTTCAGCAAAATTACCAGCTCGGTTTTGGTACTGCTCAGATCTTTCTGGCGGAATAGGTTTCCCAGAAATTTCACATCGCCTAAGCCTGGCACTTTGGTACGCGTGTTATCAACAGATTCCGACATCAGGCCACCAATCGCAATCACGCTGCCATCCCTTGTACGCACGATACTATCGGTCTCGTTAATATTAGACGAAGCGGTCGGGATCGTATAGGTTCCGCCATTGGCGCTTGACAAGGTCACCGTACGGTTGACTTGAGTCACATCGCTGACAAAGGGGTGCACATGCAGAATGATATTATCGTCTTTATCAATCTGTGGTGTCACGTCTAGTGAGATGCCAGAGAAATAAGGCTGCAACTGAATATCCGGGGTCACAATGGCGCCACCCGTCGTTGTTGTGACGTTGGTTTTCACGTTGGTGACATAGAAGGCGTCGTTGCCGACTTTGAGCACCGCTTTCTGATTGTTAATGGTTGCAATGCGTGGGCTAGAAAGCACTTCAACATTGCCTTGTGTTTCCAGGAAGGTCAGTAAGGCAGAAAAGTTGCCGCCCTGCACTGCCAGCGCAAACGCAGCCCCACCCAGCGGAATCGGCGAGCTATTGGACAAGAAGCCCGGTGCAGTGCTGGAAACCGTACCATCGGTCACAGTGCCGGTGGTACCTAAAGAGGTATTACCGTTGACGTTACCAAAAGTCACATCGCGCGCGCCCTTTCTCAAGAACGCCCAGTTAATGCCCTGTTGCGAATTTCTATTTAACTGGACTTTAATGATTTTGGCTTCCAGAATCACCTGACGGTCCACTGTGACCTGCATCAGGCTCAGAAATTTTTCAACCTGACGAATCTCTTTAGGCATGGCTTTTACCATCACCAGACCAGACTGCGCGTTAATGATCACTTTGCGACCGTTTTCTTCACCAATCAGGCTGCTTAATGAACCAGCAATTTCGTCCCAAAAATCATTATTAGTACGCATGCTGACATCAGAAGCATACACCTGCAGGTTGGATGCGCCAGAAGCGCCAGCCGCATTAGTACCTGTGGTTGAGCCAGAGCCGGAACCCGTCATTGCGGCGGCTTGGCCAGCCACACCAGCCGCACCGCCTGCCCCGGAGCCGCTGGCGGTACCAGAGGTGACACGGGTTGCAGAAGTACCCCTGCGCGCGCCAGTGATATAGTTGACCTGGAACACGCGCGTTTGCAAGGTTTGTGGTTCCACAAAAATCTGTTTGCCATTCATTTTGTATTCATAGCCATACAAATCACGTAAGGCATTGAGTGCTTCAAACAAGGTCACATCACGCAAGTTAATAGAGATCTCTCCCTTGAGCTCAGGGCTCAAGGCGATGCTGTAGGGGCTACCCGACACAATACCCATGAGCACCTGTGCAGCTGGAGCCTTATTCACCACAAGGTCGAATCTAGGCTCAACACGTTTGGCCAGCGCTTTGGGTGGTTCAATCTTAAGTGGCTCAAACAGCTCATCTGTGACTTCTTTTGGCGGAGGCGTGACTTGAGCTTGCGCCTTGGCCGCGGATGTCGCCAATTCGTTCTGAATTTTAGGGTTAATTGATGAATTGGGGGGAGCAAATGGATTGCTGGTACATCCCACCAATCCTGCGCCCATCATCATCACACCCACGGTATTCAAAAATGTTTTCATAGCAGTCTCTCTATTGGTATCCTCTTGCATCCTATGCTTAGCATGGCCTGCAAGTGTTCGTCACTTACTTTTAACTTTCTGGTTTTTTAACTTTTGGCTTGATTTCGTTTTGTTAACACTCGTCTGTGGCGGGCTTGGTTCAATAAAGCTCGAAATGCCCATGCCTATCACTTTTCTCTCACCGCTTTTAGCGATAAATACCGCTTGATGGTTTTTTACAGAAGCGAGCTTAAATCCCTCGTAACGCTCACCCACTCGCACCATCTGGCCATTCACGACAGCAAAACCACCTTTTCCGTTTTCCTGAATCGCAGTGAGCTCCCAGGGTTTTTCGATGTCCGATTGCGTATTAGGCAAAAAACCCATGACCGATACAGGCGGCTTGGTAGGGTCTACCATGACCTCGGCCAGGGCACTCATTTGAGTCAATACCATAAAAATGGTTGTCAGTAACACGCGCATGCTAGATCCCCAACCAGGCATTTTCGCCGCTCAGTGTATAGACCTGGACGGTCAGTTCACTTTCTGGATACTCGGCCTTCAGTTCTGCGTTTTCCCAGGCCAAGGTACGGCCAATCCCTTTTAACGACTGGGCATAGGCCATAAGTGCGAAATACTTGCCTTTCAAGCGCATTTTTACCGCATGCTGATAGACATGCGGCACGTTTTTCCAAACCTCTTCTGAAACCTCAGGTGTACCACTGTTAGGATTGCCCCCTTTAGCTTGTGCCTGCAATTGCTTCCGCTGCTTCTCGATAAAATCGACCACTGGCAAGGACTGCATTTCGGCCACTTGTACATCTGCATGTTTTTGCAGCAGTTTTTTCAGCAAAGGCACCATTTCTTGTGGCGGCACCATATAAGAGGATACTTTGATCAGATCTGCAGACTGCGCTGCGATTTTCTGATTAGCTTCATCAATCTCATGCTTTAAGGCATTGGTCGCCGGGGCTGGCGCTGCCTGAGCAGCAATAGTTGTCATTTGCTCAGTCAACGTCGCCGTATCATTCTGAATTTTGAGAATCTCAGCTTGCGTTGTGCTTAATTGCGTACGCTGTGGCTCCAGCAAAAACGTATCCATTAGCCCGGCCACAGCAAATAAACCGGCGCCAAAAATCATCCAGCGCTCGCGCTTGGAGAGTGCCAGCCATTTATTTGTGAGTGTTTGTAATTGTTGAATTTGCATGCTCATTCTTTCTATGGCCGCGGAGCTAGTTGCGACTGAGTGGTTTGATGCACAAACTCATCCCAACTTACACCCGTTTCACGATTGGCCGCACTTTGCAAATCCTGGCCTTTCACTTCAAACGTATACACATTCAAACTTAACTCCTGTGTCGGTACGGTAGCAGATGGCGTTGCAGGCATAGCAATCGCTGAACGATTGCTGCTACCAGTCGCTGGAGCAACATCCTTGCCGGTAGGCGCAGCTTCAGGGGCGACCGTTGCAACAGACGCGGTGGCTGGAGATACAGGCGCCGCAATCGCTGGCTGATTTTTTTTCAACTCAACCTGTTTAAACTGCAGGCCAGAGAATTGCGTCCCTTCAAACACACGCTGAGCGGATAATAAATCGAGATACGCAGGAATATCCTCAGACTGCAAAGATTGACCGGACAGGCTCACATGCTGGGCAGCAGGCTCAAATCGGAATCCTGTCAGCCATAACCCTGGCTGTTGCTGTGCCGTTAAGGCACGCATGTAATCCACCAGGTGGTTGGCTGAATCAGAAATGGATTGCTGAAAAATAGCCAGAATTTGTGACTGCATTTCAAAACGGGCTTTGAGATTCTTGAGCTCCGCTTCCAGCTTGGTGTTGTCCACCGGGGCCACGCGCTGGGAGAACTCAGCCACTTTTTTCTGCATGGTTTCATACTGTGCAAAAGCCTGATTGCGTTGCACCTGTAACTGTGCGTTTTCCGCTTGCAGGCCGGTAAACAGGTAAAACATTATCCCAGCCACCAGCACATACACCACGGCAACCAAAGGCAAAGTAAACCAGTCTTTGGATTTAACCAATCCTCCGTCAAACAAGTTTATTTGCTGACTCATGCTGCGGTCTCCTGACGTAAGGCGGCGCCCAAGGCAGGCAGCAACATGGCTTGTTTTTCGAGACTGGAGAAATCCTGGTCTGCGGGCAGCTCTACAATATCTTCCAGGTTGAACACGTTCACCGGCACATACAAACTGGAGCTCAATCCGCTCACCAGGTAATCGCGATTAGCCACCGGCGCTACGACAAGCCGGTTCAGGCTCAGGTAAGGGAATTGACGGTCAAAACTGTCTAAAGAGCGTTGTAATTCAAGCACCAGTTTGTCAAAGTTGGTCCTGAATATTTCGTCTCTATCATTGAGGAAATCCCTGTCCAGCTCAATCACGCGGGCATGATAGAGCTCACCCTTGGCGGTAAATGTCAGCAGGCAACCACGCGGCAGAATGCTTAGCATGACCAACGCACGGTCTTCATGCTCCAGCAGATGTGCAATATTACGTTGCACCAGCGCATGGACATCGACTGACTTCAGGTTAAAGCCTGCTTCAGTTAAGTGGTTACCGACCTCTGAAATGGTCGCTTTTTTAGCGCAAATAGCCAGCATCAACGGTTGGCGGTTGGCATACGCAGGATCAACTGGCACATCAATGCCATCGACGATGGCCTGCTCAACGGAATAATCCAGCAGCCCCTTCAACTTCCACCGCAGCGCCGGTTTTACCTCGTCTTCTGGCATATTCGGTTTGTCAATTTGCACAATATTGTATTGATCAACATTCAGCACGAGGTTACATGGCAGGGATTTGAGGTCATTTTTTGTCACAAAGTGACGTAATGTGGACGTTGCATGTAATGGCACCTGCTCAACAGTGGCAAATGTGACAACTGGTTTGACGCCTTCAGAAGGCGGCGTCAGCGCGACAGTACTCACATGCATGTCAGTAAAACTGACACCAACTTGCTGTTTGTTTTTTTGTCGTTTGAACCATTCCATAGCGACGAATCTGTCTTTCTATAAAAAATTCTTATTTAAATCAATGAATAAGAAAAAAATTAAATTTATTATTAAAATATTTGCATTCATTAAAAGTGCTGTTTAACGGCCTGATAAATGCGCCAACTTACCCTGAGAACTCTCTGCACCTTCACTCACCTCATTACCTATCATCAATCGCTTACAGTTCAAGAGCAACTTTAGTGCCTGAAACGCTCGTTTAAAGCAGTGATAAAAAGAGCAAAACCACCTGATTTAGGTGGTTTTAAGGAGATTAGAAGTTTTCTCGCATGTAAATGACGGGAGCCTTGTAGATACCAAAAGAGGCTCGGGCACTCGGATCAGCGCCAAACCATAGGGTTTTGGAGCCGTCTCCATCCGCGGCATTAGACTGTACGATACTCACACAGGTCTGGTCACCACCAGCAGCACCATAGTTAAGATCCAAATCGACGCTACCGGTATTTGGTTTGCCATCTGTACCGACTTTAGGCGCACTCAACGTCAGGCTCATCTTACCGCTACTCATGGAAGCGGTCCCGCTTAAAATGGTTTCGCATGCATTCAAATTGCCTTTGTAATTTTTCATGGCCATCGTAGACAGGTTAAATGTTGAGCAGCTGTCCAGCGTGTTTCTTAAGTAAGCACCAGACTTGTAGTATTGCGCTTCAATCGGCACACTCAACGGCAATAACTCAGAGCCGTGTGCGGGCGTAATGGCTACACGTCCATAACGTACAGGAAAGGTACCAGTCAAGGCTACTTTTGATGTAGTGGTGACGTTGTCCGCATCTTTGGGTTGCGCGTACACAGTGATATTTTGCTCATTAATTGCAGAAGCGGGACGACTAATCTTGTGTTTCACCTTTACATCTACTGTTCCATTACCCCAAGTAGGTATCGAATTGTTTGTTTGCTGAGTCACATTTGGCGACACTACACTCGGGATTAAAGAAGCACCATTCGAGAGCTCGGACGTGAAGTAATATTGACTACTTGCATAATCACTCAGCACAAGTTTGCCATAAGCACCGGTATAGTTTTGTGTAACCACATTCGCAGCATTTTTTGCCGTCACAGTAAATGGCGTGATAACACTGGACGTTGAGGATACTAAAGCATCTTGCCCATAGTAAACAAAGCTGCCACATGCCAAAGTCGATGTGCTCGGTGTGACGGTAAACAGTGAAGGAATGAAACGGCCAAAATAAGAGCTGTCTACGGTATTGCCAAAACGGCAACCATATTTTTTCGGAGTGCCTGAACCGCTGCTATCAAACGGTGCTGTAGCGTTATCACAGTCACCATTTGCAATATCAACCGCCGTATAAGTATCGTCGTACACCCCTTGCGTTAAAAACTTAAAGTGCCCAACTTCTGAATAGTAAAAAGAAGTCCCTGTACTCACACCTGATATAGCAGCAT
>CAKZJM010000146.1 GCA_936943315.1 uncultured Methylophilus sp.
ACGGCCAGAGAGCATTACCGCACCTTGCGTAAAGAAGAACGTCTTTTACTGTTGAAGTTTCTTGAGTCGCTTTAAGCCATGCTTACATCAACACAAACTCTTTGGGTGTTGGTAGTGTTGGCAAATCGCTTTCACCTAATGCCTCCCGCAGCTCAATGTCTATGATTTCAGTCAGGGCATTAATCGGCAGCGCATTGGCAATCGGCGCAAACGGTTCTTCGAGTTCGTTCCCTAGCGCATCCAGCCCAAACAAGGTATAGGCCGCCAATGCGGTCACAAACGGCGTCGCCCAACCCAGCGTGTTGGCAAAACAAAATGGCATCAAGAAACAAAAAGTATACGCGGTGCGGTGCAGCAACAAGGTATAGCCAAATGGAATCGGTGTGTTCTGGATGCGCTCACAAGCCGCTTGCGTGAAGGCCAGTTTCTGAATCAACTCTTCTAACAGGTTAAACTGTATCGGTTGGATGCGGCCCTCTGCCAGTGCCTGAATCAGGATGCGCTCCATGGCCCGTAAAATGACTTCAGGCGGATTTTTGCTCTGTGAAAAGGACTCTGCCAACGCTGGCGCAAGTAGCTCCTTGATGCGTGACAGCTGATTGCCTGGCCGTAGTTGCCTTAACAGCGCATGCGCATAAGCAATATTGTATTCGAGTAACTGTTTGCGAGCGGCACTGAGCTCACCCTCATGCATATCCAGAATCTGGCTCAAACGCGCCAGATTTCTGGCCGTGAGCATAAATTCTCCCCATACTTTCCTCGCCTCCCACCAGCGCTCATAGCAGGCATTATTTCTAAAAGCCAAAAAAATCGACAGCGTAATGCCAAGCAAGGCGAAGGGGCCACCATCAAACCTGGGGAGCCAGTCTGGCCGATAGGTATAAATGGAGACCACCACGGCGGAAAGCGATGCCACAAACGTGAGTAGCGGCATGATCTTGAGGACGATGGATCCTTTAATGATAAAAAACAGCTCAAACAGGTGGGGTCTGGGTCTAACGATCAAGGAATTCTCCTCCCTCGCGAACTATAGTGACAATGATATACTCGATAGTTTGTAGTCTATCTGCCAGCCCTTCGCATGCATGTGACAATAAGACATGGAAAAGGCTGGTTTAGCTTTGTTTGCGCAGCTATGGAAAAAACATCATGTTGAAGTGGAAAGATATTCTCAAACTGGCCAGGGATGGCAATCTGGAGCCTGATCATAAAGTGCAAAAATCTATTCGCGCCTGGCGCGAAACGCTGGATGAGGAAGTATTTGCCGTGACGCGCCTGAGTGCAACTGAACGCCCGTTTTCTTCGGAAATGTGTGCGGCGTTCGTCCCCGGCCGCTATGCCTGCGTGTGCTGTGAGCAGGTGTTATTTGATTCCGGGCAGAAATTCGACTCCTCTTCCGGCTGGCCGTCATTTGACCAACCGCTGGCAGCCAATGCCATTTCCTACTTCGCGGACGAAAGCCACGGCATGCAGCGCATAGAAGTAAAGTGCAACGTGTGCGACGCGCATCTTGGCCATGTGTTCCCCGATGGCAAAACAGAGACGGGCTTGCGTTATTGCATTAACGGCATCGCGATTGCGTTTATCGCTCAATAAGGCACAAAAAAGCGCGGTCTGTGGTGACACAGCCGCGCCAGATATTTAGATCCAGATATTTAGATGAGGTGCTCTAAATCGTTAATGCGCCAATCTTCTGCCAAAGCTCACGGCATAAGCGGTTGGCCTTGCCAGCAAGATAGGGTCCTTGCTCGGCGCAATGCCCTCTGTCAGTTGTAGCGGGTTAAACATGAGTGGCTTCTCTGCCGTTTTGCTATCTGCAACCGCTTTATTCAAGGTCAAGGTGCCCAGCTCTACCGTCTTGCGGCTATCTGGCCAGACCACGGTCGCATTGTTCACGTCATCCCCTTTATCGGCCAACTGCAGCAGCAGCTTGTATTGCACGCCCTGCCCTTTCACACGTTCAACAATGTCATTCATGAGGTAATCCGGCGCTGCTTTTTCTGTCGCCTCTTTGCTCAAATATTGTGCCCCTGCCACCGGCACGATCTGGTAACGTCCAAACACGCTTTTGCCTGAAGCATTGGTAAACTCAAACGCATTGACGCCAAAAAATGGCTGCGTCGCCAGGCTTACTGGTGCAGGTTTTGGCGTCGTCACAAACTTGAGCGCGGCCGGATGTGAACCCAAAAACTGCTCTACCGGGCTAGGCTTGGCGGTACTGCCTTGTGAATCGCGCACGGCATTTAACAAGCCCAGAAAATCTTCAGGGGTCGCCGCCGGGAAACCGTTGACTGAAATACTCACGATATCGGTCGCGGTGCCGTCAGGTAGTTGGAAGCGGATCGCGATACCTTTAGGAAACGCGTTGCCATCTGCATCCGGGATATTCGGTACGCCAGTGGCATCAGAAAAACGCACCAACACAGGGGTCGCTTTTTGAAAATGGGCGGCTTTGCTAATCCCTGCTGCCTGCGAGGTGGGCGTAAATGTGCCTTCCACCATGACGCCTTTGGCGTGATTGGCGCGGTAGCCTGCGTGTGGGCCGCCAGACAATGTGGTTAACGTATCCACCAATTGCTCGGTGACTGGCTTGTCTTCCGCCATCGCGGGCAGCGTGGCGGTAAGTGCAGTGGCAAACAATACACTGATAATGGCGTTTATTTTCATTTTATTCCCTTTCTATGGTTAAGGCGTTCCAAGGTTTATTACGTAAAATTAAATCGTGCACTACTTAAATGTCAAAAAAATGAAACTCCTGTTTTCAGTTGCCGGAGCTAGACAACATGTTGAATCAAATGGTTACGCAAATTGTTCAGCTGTTCACGCAACGCCGTGAGCTCCTCTAATGAGCAACCCATGGCACAAAACATTTCATCCATAATACCCGCAGCTTTCAACCGCAATTGCCGCCCTTCCTCAGTGAGACAGATAATCACCTGCCGCTCATCCTGGCTAGAGCGCACCCGTTGCACAAGGGCCGCCGCTTCCAGCCGTTTGAGCAAAGGCGTCAGTGTTGCTGAGTCTAGGAACAACTGCTCGCCGATATCGCTCACCGTGCGCTGATCGCTCTCCCACAATACCAGCATGACCAGATACTGTGAATAAGTGAGCTCCAGCTTTTTTAACAAAGGCCTGTAGACCTTGTTAATCGCCAGCGACAGCGAATACACAGAAAAGCATAATTGCTCTTGCAAGACAGGCGTTTTGCCCGTCGAGGGTTTACGGTTAATTAAAGCACTCATGGGGCCATTATAAATAGCGCGCTATTTAATAGCAACAAATTTAAAAATTATTTCTGAAAAACTGAATCACGTAGTGAACGATGAAGTTTGCTTTTTTATGCATGCGAATTTGGCTCATGATGGTCTCCTTTTAAACACGCTTTCATCATAGTTTGGCTATCGCAAGAAATAAAGTTGAATGTTTTTATAGCATCGATCAATAAAACTTATCGACAGATCAACTGCACAACATAAAAAAACTCGCCACTGGGCGAGGGTTGGGCCATGCAAACAACAGCGATGCAAACAATGAGGAATTAGCCGAGGTTGTCCAGCTTGAAAGGGTCCGAAGGCAGTTGGTCGCTGTCCAGTGGATTGACGGCATAAGAAAGATCGTCACCAATATCGATATCAATTTCGTTCTGGCCTTCCCAACGCTCCAGCCAGATCGAAAAATCTTTTTCCGGCATGGGTTTGCCGATGAAATAGCCCTGGCCTTCGTTACATCCCAGCCTGGCCAACTGGTTAAGGACAAATTCGTTTTCGATGCCTTCGGCCACGACAATCAGCCCCAGGTTGTGCGCCAGATCGATAGTCGATTTTACGATGCTGGCATCACTACTGTTTTTATCCATAAACATGACAAAAGAACGGTCAATTTTAAGTTCTTGTACCGGGAGCTGGCGTAAATAGGCCAGCGATGAGTAGCCGGTGCCAAAATCATCAATCGCCAGGTGCAAGCCCATGGCCGCGAGCTTTTTCACCACCACTTCAGCACGCTCAGGGTCCTGCATCAGGCTGCCTTCGGTGATTTCGAGCTTGAGGGCACTGGCATCGAGCCCATGCGACGACAACAAGTGCGCAATCTGCTCGGGCAATTCCATATTATTCAGGTCACGCGTGGATAAGTTGACTGCCAGCGTGATACGCAAACCCTGCTTTTTAAAGCTGGCCAACACCTGGCAGGCCCGCAACAGCATCCAGTTGGTGATGTCGCTGATAATGCCGGTTTGTTCGGCAAACGGGATAAACTGGTCGGGGAAGATCATGCCTTTTTCAGGATGCACCCAGCGAATCAGCGCTTCGCCACCCAAGGCGCGGCGAGTGGCCACATCAATTTTGGGCTGAATATATAGTAGCAACTGGTCTTGCTGTATGGCTTCTTTCAAATCAGAAATCAGCGTTAAGGTTTCCGATTGGTCAATTTCGAGCCCGGTGTTGTACACGATCCAGGACGACTTTTTAGCCATGGATTCTTTCAAGGCGGTTTCGGCATGGTTGAGCAACGCCTCTTCGTCCATGCCGTGGTCGGGATACAGGGCGATGCCAATGCCGGTGCGGACGTCGATTGCCTGCCCCTGCACACTCACAGGCTGATCAAATACCTGCTGAATTTTATCTGCAAAGCGGGTGGCCTTGGCCTGGTCGGTGTTTTGCAGCAGCACGGCAAACTCATCGGCATCCAGTCTGGCCACCATGTCTTGCTCGGAGAGGATGTTCTGCCTTAACACCTGGCCCACATGCCGCAGCAAGTCGTCACCAAACTGACGGCCCAGTGTCTGGTTAATCGGCTTGAACCTATGGATATTGATCACAATCACGCTGAGCTTTTGCTTGCTTTCAGCATGCTTGGCAATCGCCTTGTTGACGCCCTGGTGAAACGCCAGGCGGTTTGAGAGCCCGGTTAACTCATCGTTAAACGCCAGGCGCTGGATGCGTAGTGAGCGTTGCAGCACGGCTTCGCGCATGCTGTTCATGGCCTTGGCCAGATAACCGACTTCATCGGTACTGGTCGCCTGGATTTCAGTTTCGTAGTCACCCATGGCAATCTTATCCACGTCCTTGACCAAGGCGGCAATCGGTTCGGTCGTTTTGCGGGAAACATACCAGATGAGGGTCGCGAAAATCGCCATGCCTATCAAGGTGAGAAAAATCATCACCTTAAACAGGATACTCAAGTCTTGTGTGAACGGCGCCACCGAGCCTTGCAATACCACCAGCAAACTTTCATCTTTGGTCTCGTGTAACGCCCGGATTTTCAGGTGATAGGTTTCACCGTTCAAATCGACACTGTGCAAAGTGAGGCGCTGGCGGTAAATATCTGCCACCGTTTTGAGCAAGAGGTTGGAAAGTGCCTTGCTACCCGTTGTGCTGACCAATTGCCACGCCTGCCCGTCGGATTTTTGCACAAAGCTCACATCCAGGTGCGTCAATTGCTTAATCTGGCTGGCGAGACGGTTATCGACCACAAAGCCCATTACAATCCAGCCTATGGTGTCAGGCGCTTTCACGGGCACCGTAATCAGCTGGTAAGGCTTGCCATCAACAATATCAAATCGAAGCGTACCGGTGTTGGCCAGCACAATCGCCTGCTTGGCATCCTCTTTGATATTGAGGGAGTTCAGGTAGGTCTGAGTTTCAGCCGTGCCCACCACCAGGTTTTCGTGATTGCTGATATAAAACGCAATTTGCGCATGGATGCGTCCCTGGTAGCTTTCCAGGGCCGATTCAATGGTTTCGGCATCATTGGTGGCCACCGCCTCACGAAAAGCGAAATCGGCGGCCAGCACCTGCGTCGCCTGTTTCAGGCTTTGGGTATTGTGCTGCAACAAGCTGACAAAGACGCGCTCACCGACGTCCATCTGCTCTTCTGCCAGCGTACCGGCATGCTTCACCAGGGCATATTTCAGCGGAATAAGCCCTGCCAGCTGGATGATCGCCACCACGGTCAAAAAGGTGAAGGCGATGCGCGAGCGTATATGTTTGAACTTGATCATGC